>JALYNS010000172.1 GCA_030773035.1 Chloroflexota bacterium | reverse complement strand
GCGCTCATCCGCCTGGAGCAGGATGGCCGACCGGAGCTCCTGACCGAGATGGCGACCGATGCCGACGGCCGCATCCGCTCGCTGCTCCAGGCTGAGCTGGAGGTCGGCGAATACCAGCTCGTGTTTGACCTGGGGGCGTACGCCGCAACACTTGATCGCGACGCCGACTTCTTCGAGAACCTCGCGATCGGGATCCGGGTCGATGAGGCGGACCGCAGCTACCACGTGCCGCTCCTGCTTTCGCCGTTCGGCGTGACGACGTATCGCGGCAGCTGAATGGACCTGCCCGGGGTCAATGCGCTGAACGGCCTGTCCGACGAGGCCTTCGCACATGCCGTCGCTCCCCTCTTCGAGGGCGCGTCCCGATTCATGGGCCGGCTTGCGGGCGCGCGACCGTTCGAATCGGACGCTGCCCTTCTCGCTGCCGCCAGGGAGACCGCTGCCGGATCGCCGGAAGACGAGCTGGTCGAGCTGCTCGACGCGCACCCGCGCATCGGCGCCGACGCGGCCGAGATGTCGGGCCTGTCGCGAGGTGAGCAGGAAGATGGCGTCCCTGCCGACGATGCGCTGGCCCAGGAGCTGGCCGACCTGAACGAAGCGTACGAGCAGCGCTTCGGCTTCCGCTACGTCGTCTTCGTGGCCGGGCGGCCACGAGCAGCGATCGCCCCACTGATGGAGGTCGCGCTGCGCAATGAACGTGATGCCGAGCTGCGTCGCGGCGTGGACGACGCCATCTACATCGCCGGCGATCGGTTGCGCACGCTGCGCGGCGAGACCGACGACACCGAAGAGGTCGGCGCATGAAATACGAGATCCACTACGGCAAGGCCGACGTGAAGGTGTACCGCACGCACGCGACGCCGCTGCGCGGCGTGATGCCGATCGTCGAGTCGCCCTTCCTCGGGCGCGAGAACGTCCTGATGGCGGCAGAGCTGGAGGTGGCGGTGCACGGCACCGCCTTCCTGGAGGCCTACACCCGCGGCGACAACCGCCTGGTGGTGGCGACCGACACGATGAAGAACTTCATGCACTCGGCCACGCTGGCCTCGAGCGCGGCGACGCTGGAGGGCTGGCTCTTCGACGTCGGCCGTGACTTCCTTGCCGCGTACCCGCACATGGAGCGCCTCACCATGCTGGGCCGCGAGCTGCCGTTCCCTGCCGCTCTCGTCCCGGCCGGCGACGGCGAGGGCTTCACCTCATCGGAGGTTCTCTTCGCCCGCGATCGGAACGACCGCTCGACCGCCTCGCTCGACCTCGAGCGCGACGGCGAGGGGGTGCGAATCACCGGCCATGCCTGCGGACGGAGCGACTTGCAGGTGATCAAGATCACCGGCAGCGCCTTCGCCGACTTTGCGCGCGACGAGCACACCACCCTCCCGGAGCGGCCGGACCGGCCGCTCTACATCTGGTGCGACATCGGCTGGCGCTACGCCGATGCAGCGGATGCCCTCGGGGCCGATCCGGCGCGGTATGTCGCCGGCGAGCAGGTGGCCGACCTGGCGGCATCGGTCTTTCACCAGTTCGTCAGCCTGTCGATCCAGCACCTGGTGAACGAGATCGGGACTCGCATGCTCGAGCGCTGGCCGCAGCTGGCCGAGGTCAGCTTCGAGGCGACCAACCGGCTCTGGGACGCCGCCGCGCAATCCGAGACGGACCAGGGGGTGAAGACCTACGCCGATCCGCGGCCGCCGTTCGGCCGGATCGGGCTGGTCCTGCGACGGGAGTAGCGCTCAGCCGATCCCCAGCAGCGGGAGGTCGATCGCCGGACAGCGGTCCATGACGACCAGCAGCCCGGCCGCAGCTGCGCGTGCAGCGGCCAGCTCATCCCACACATCCAGCTGCAACCAGACCGCCCTGGCCCCTATCTCGATCGCTTCGTCGACATGCTTCCCGGCGCGGTGGGAGGCTCGGAAGATGTCGACCACCTCGATCGGGCTGCTCGGCGCGCGGTCGGCGGCTGCGGCTGCGAGATTCGGGGCGGTCTGCACACCATGGATCAGGGTCTCCTTGGGATAGATCGGGATCATCTCGTAGCCATGCCGCATGAGGGTGCGGGAGACCCCATGGCTGGCGCGCATTGGGTCAGGGGAGCAGCCGACGACGGCCCACACGTGGAACTCGGTCAGGATTCGCCGCGCGACCTCCGGGTCGCTCCAGCGCGCGCGCGCGGCCTGGATCATCGCGAGCGGGCCAGCTCCTGCAGCGCCGCCTTGATGCGCAGGTCGAGCGCGCCATCGCCGCCGGCCACTGCGCCCGCGGCGCGTCGGGCCTCCGACCCGGTGTAGCCGAGCGATTCCAGGGCGGCCACCACGTCGGAATCCGTGCTCGCGCCACCACCCGCCGCGATGCCGGCGGCATGAATCTTCTCCTTCAGCTCCAGGATGATGCGCAGCGCGGTCTTGCGCCCAACCCCGGTCACCGAGGTCAGCAGGTCCGCGTCGTCGGTGACGATGGCAAGCTGGAGCTTGGTGACGGCATGGGCGCTGGTGATCGCCAGCGCCAGGCGCGGCCCGACCCCGGTCACCGTCATCAGCAGCTCGAAGAAGGCCAGCTCCTCGGGAGAGGCGAATCCAAAGAGCGCCTGCTGGTCCTCGCGCACCAGGTGGTGGACGAAGATGCGCGCCTCGCTGCCGAGCCGTAGCCGAGCCAGCAGCGACGGGCCGGCAACCACCCGGTACCCGACTCCGCCGATCTCGACCAGGACGAACTCCTGCCCGACATGGGTGACCGCCCCGCGCAGCGAGCCGATCACCGGGCGGCAGCCAGCTTGGCCGTGGCGACGCCCCGGTAGGCACACCCGATCGCCACCGCCAGCGCATCGGTCGCGTCGTCCGGCACCCCGTCCAGGGTCACGTCCAGCAGGCGGGCGACCATCGCCGCCACCTGGCTCTTGTCGGCGGCGCCATTGCCGCAGACAGCCTGCTTCACCTCGTTCGGCGTGGGCTCGTCGATCTCGAGGCCCGCCTGCGCGGCGACCAGCAGGGCAATCCCGCGGGCCTGGCCGACAGTCATGGCGGTCTGCACGTTGCGCTGGAAGAAGAGGCGCTCGACGCCCATCCGCTGCGGCCGGTGCAGGATCAGCAGCTGCGTGAGTGCTGCGTGGAGGGAGGCCAACCGTTCGGCGTCGGTATGGGCTGCATCGGTCCGCACGACACCGGCGTCGATGAGGCGCAGCGTGCCGTCGTCGAGCGACACGACCCCGAATCCGCACACGGCGGTGCCGGGGTCGATACCGAGGGCAATCACGCAGGCATGGTAGCGCCGTGCGAGGTCAGGCGACCGATGCCTCGAGCTGCTCCATCAGGGCATCGGGCAGGTCGAAGTTGGCGTAAACGTTCTGCACATCCTCGAGCTCCTCGAGGCGCTCGACGAAGGCGAGCACCTGGCGCGCAGCCTTCTCGTCGCTGATCTCGACCTTGGTCGTCGGCTCCATCGAGAGCTCGGCCGATTCGGCCGGATAGCCGGCGGAGACCATCGCTGCCCGCACCGGCTCAAGGTCGCCCGGCTCGGTGATGACCAGGATCACGCCGCCCTCGGGGGAGGAGACGTCGGTGGCACCCGCGTCGATGGCGGCCAGCGTCACCTCGTCCGGGTCGTTCCCCTTCAGCGGCACGCTGAGCAGGCCGCGATGCTCGAACTGCCACGCCACGGGGGTCAGCGAGCCGCCGATCTTGCTGAAGATGCTTCGCACCTCGGACGCGGTCCGGTTGCGGTTGTCGGTCATGACCGAGACGATCACCGCCACGTTGGCCGGCCCGAGCCCCTCATAGGTGATCTCTTCGTACTGCACCGCGTCTGCGCCCGAGCCCGTCGCGCGCTCGACGGCGCGCTTGATGTTCTCCATCGGCATGCTGTTGGCCCGCGCCTTGTCCACGGCCATCCGCAGCCGATAGTTGCCATCCATGTCGCCTCCGCCCTGGCGGGCAGCGGTGATGATCTCGCGGGTCAGCTTGGTGAAGAGCGCGCCGCGCTTGGCATCATTGGCGCCCTTCTGGCGCTTGATCTGGGACCACTTGCTGTGGCCGGACATCGAGCCTCCGGTCGTTGCGGGAGGCTCGATTGTAGCAATGCCCACCTGGGCTCCCTACCATGCGCCGATGGGGTCCCTGCTTGCCCGTCCCGAGAACGCCGGCATCCTGGGCTACCTGGCGCATGGCCGCTCGGTCGCAGAGTCGGAGTTTGGTCCCCCGTCGGCCGATGTCGATCGCCGCCACCTGGGAGCGCACCCGGTCGTCGTGGATCGGCTGTGGGACGTGCTCAACGCTGCACTTCCCACCGATGCGCGATGGCTGGTCTTCGACGGACCGGCCCTGGTCCATCCCGCGAGCGGCGTGATCCTGGCTGCCACCGTCGGCACGCAGTACGCCCTGCGCCTCCTTCCCGATCACCTCGCCGCCGCCGTCGCTGCCGGTGGCGAGCTGGTGCATGCCTTCCGGACCGTGGGCACCACCCTCGACCTGCCGGCGACCTTTGGGCCAGACTGGATCTTCGGGCTGTGGGACGATCGCGAGCGGGATTGGCTGCGGGCGACCTACGAAGCCAGCGCCGAGTAGCGGCTAGGGTCTTGTCCACGGATGGGGGGCGTGGCATGCTGCGCGCGATGGCATCCGGGCCAACCGACGACTCCGCCGCAGCCTACGAGCGCCTGGCCGGTACTGGCGCCATCGCGGCTGGCATCGGTGGGATCGTCTACTCCGTCGCCTTCCTGGGCGGCGTGGTGGCCGGGTGGGCCCCGCAGCTTGGCCTGACCGTCGCGTCGATCGCCCTGATGGTGGGCGGTTTCCTTTCGGTTCTGGTACTGGTGGCGCTCTATCGGCGCCTGCTCGATTCAGCTGCCGCGGTAGGGCTCCTCGGCCTGATGCTCGTCGCGGTTGGCGCGACCGGAGCGATGGTGCATGGCGGATACGACCTCGCCAACACCATCCACCCGCCGGTGGCCGATCTCCTGGCCGAGGCCGAGCTTCCCAGCGGCATCGATCCGCGCGGGCTGCTCACCTTTGGGCTCAGTGGCCTCGGTCTGCTGGTCCTGACCTGGCAGTCGCGCAGGAGCGGGACGCTGCCGGGCAACCTGGCGACCCTCGGGATGGCGGTCGGCGCGCTGCTGGTCGTCGTCTATCTCGGTCGTCTCATCATCCTGACCCCGACCAACCTCCTGGTCGCCATCCCGGCTGCCGCTACCGGGCTGCTTCTCAGCCCGCTCTTCTACATCTGGCTTGGGCTCGAGCTGCGCCGCCGCTGACCGATCGGTGGGCATCGGCCACGACCGCTGCCTCCCTATAATTGGCCCCCGTTCCCGATTTGACGATTCGCCCGAGGCGGAATCGGCCTCGGCTTCTGCGACCCGCGCACAAGGAGCACCGATGAAGCCGACCAGCCCCGACCGGATCCGCAACGTGGCCCTCATCTCCCACGGCGGCGCCGGCAAGACCAGCCTCGCCGAGGCGATGCTCTTCGACGCCGGCGCCATTGCACGTCTCGGCAGCGTTGACGCCGGATCGGCAACGCTCGACCACGATCCCGACGAGCAGAAGCGCCGCCAGAGCATCAACCTGGCGATCGGCACCTTCGAGGCCGACGGCGCTCGCATCACGCTGGTCGACACCCCCGGCTACGCTGACTACCAGGCCGATGTGGTCGAGGCGCTGGCTGCGGTTGATGCGGCGATCGTGGTGATTGACGCTTCGGCGGGGGTCGAGGTCGGCACCGAAGAGGTATGGCGCCTGGCCGAGGAGCGCAAGCTGCCGCGCTTCATCTTCGTCAACAAGATGGACCGCGAGAACGCCAACTATGACGCGGTGCTTGACAGCTTGAAGGCCAAGTTCGGGCCGAAGATCGCACCGGTCTACCTGCCGATCGGGTCGGCCGATTCATTCCGTGGCTACGTGGACGTGATCGAGCAGCACGCCAACGTGTACGAGGGCGGCACGCCCAAGGAGGTGCCGATCCCCGACGAGATGCGGGCAGGCGAGGAAGCCCGCCGCGAGTCGCTGGTCGAAGCGGCCGCCGAGGCGAGCGACGAGCTGATGACCCGCTACCTCGACGGCGAGACGATCAGCGATGCCGAGATCGAGATGGCCTTGCACAAGGGCACGCGTGAGGGGAGCGTGGTGCCGGTCTTCGTCGGCAGCGCCCTGAAGAACATCGGGGTCCGCGAGCTGGCGGCGATGATCGCCAAGCACGTGCCCTCCGCGGCCGAGGTCGGCGGGCGCCTGACCACTGACGGCAGGCAGATCGAGCCGGACCCAGCGGCGTCGTTCGTGGCGCAGGTCTTCAAGACGACCGCCGACCCGTTCGTCGGGCGGCTCACCTACTTCCGCGTGATCTCCGGGACGCTCCATTCACAGGGCCACCTGTGGAATGCGACGCGCAAGGCCGACGAGCGGATCGGCAACATCCTGGGCCTGCTCGGCAAGGAGCAGCTGACGATGCCCCAGGCCGGCCCGGGCGACATCGTGGCGGTCGCCAAGCTGGCGAGCACCCAGATCGGCGACACGCTCGTCGGCGACCGAGCGCAGGCGGTGAGCCTTCCACCGTTGCATTTCCCGGCGCCGAGCCTCCAGGTCAGCATCGAGCCAGAGAGCAAGGCCGACCTCGACAAGCTCGGCCAGGCGCTGTCACGCATGCTCGAGGAAGAGCCGTGTGCCCGCATCCACCGGGAGGACGGCACCGGCGAGACGATCCTGACCGCCATGGGCGACGCCCACGTGGATGTCCTGGTGGATCGCCTGAAGCGCAAGTTCGGCGCATCGGTCAAGACCGGCAGCCCGCGTGTGCCGTACCGCGAGACCATTCGCAAGCCCGCCAAGATTGACAACCGCTTCAAGCGGCAGACCGGCGGGCACGGGCAGTTCGGCCATGTCGTGATCGAGTTCGAGCCGTTGCCGTCCGGATCGGGCTTCGAGTTCGGCGACAAGATCGTCGGCGGCGTGGTCCCCAAGCAGTACATCCCCGCCGTCGAGAAGGGGCTGCGCGAGACGATGGTCGAAGGTGTGCTGGCCGGCTACCCGGTGGTCGACATGCGAGCCCGACTGGTGGATGGCAGCTACCACACCGTCGACAGCTCCGAGATGGCCTTCAAGGTTGCGGCCAGCCAGGCGCTCAAGCGCGCCTTCCCGGTTGCGGATCCAACCCTGCTCGAGCCGATCCTCGAGGTGGAGGTGGTGGTCCCCGACGCGTACATGGGTGACGTCATGGGCCAGATCACCGCCAAGCGCGGGCACGTGCTGGGGATGGACTCCTCGGATGGGATGCAGCACCTGCGCGCGCAGGTGCCCCAGGCCGAGATGTTCCACTACGCCACCGAGCTGCGCAGCATCACCCAGGGGCGGGGTCGCTTCAGCTGGAAGCTCGACCACTACGCCGAGGTGCCATCGATCGTCGCCGACCGGGTGATCGCGGAGCACCAGGCCAAGGTCGCCGCCGGGGAGAAGCACTGATACACGCTTGACTTCCCGGCGTATCGTCGGCAGCGGAGCGCACGCTCCGCAAACCGAGGGAGGTGGAACTGGTGTACCCAAGGCTCTTCCTGACCGTGGGAGGCGCGGTCCTGTTGCTCCTGGGGATCGTTGGCTACCTGAACGTCTTCACGGAGTCCGGATCGCCCAGCTTCTGGCTGGACAACGGCGAGAATGTCGCGCATACGTTCTTGGGGGTCGTTGCGCTGGCTGCCGTCTTCGTGCCCGGGCTCAATACCGCCCTGGCGCCCTACTACCGCGCCATCGTCGGCCTGGTCGGCGTCATCGCGCTCTTCTTCGCCGTCTACGGCTTCCTGCAGCCCGCGGGCACCGCCGCGAACCCGAACACCTTCGGCATCTCCAACCTGGAGAACCCGGCCGACAACCTGCTGCACCTGGTGGTCGGCATCGTGGCGATCGCGGCCATCTACATGAAGTCGGGGGAAGGGAGCACGGCCAGCTGAGCGCCCTTCTGCGCTAGGCGACCACCTCCACCGCCGCGAGGCTGCGCTTGCCGCGGCGGAGGATGAGCCAGCGCCCGTGCTGGAGGTCGGGCGCAGCGGGCACGAGGTCGGGGTCGGCCACGCGACGGTTGTTCAGGTAGGCCCCGCCCTCTGCCACGATCCGCCGCGCCGCCGTCCTGCTGTCGGCCAGTCCGCTCGCGACCAGGAGCTCGGTGACGGTCGGCAGCGGGCGCCCGACCTCGGCGCGGGGGAGCTCGGCGACCGCGGCGGCCAGCGTCGCTGCGTCCAGCTCCCCCAGTTCGCCGCGCCCAAAGAGGGCGGCGCTGGCATTCATGGCCTGCGCCGTGGCTTCGGCCCCGTGGACGAGCGTGGTCAGCTCCTCCGCCAGAGCGAGCTGGGCTGCGCGCGCCTGGGGGCGCTCCGCCGTCGCAAGCTCCAGCGCCTCGATCTCCTCGCGTGATCGGAAGCTGAAGACCCGCAGCAGCTTGCCCCCGTCGGCGTCTTCCGTGTTGACGAAGTACTGGTAGAACGCATACGGGCTGGTCAGCGCAGGGTCGAGCCAGAGCGTTCCGTCGGCCGTCTTGCCGTACTTGGATCCATCGGCTTTGGTTACGAGCGGGGTGGCGAGCGCGTGCACCGACTCGCCGGTCGCACGACGGATGAGGTCGACTCCCGCGGTCAGGTTGCCCCACTGGTCGCTGCCCCCGGTCTGCAGCCGGCAGCCGTAGCGGCGGTACAGCTCGAGGTAGTCGAGGGCCTGCAGGACCTGGTAGCTGAACTCGGTGAAGCTGATCCCCTGTCCCTCCAGTCTGGCGCGGACCGACTCCTTCTCGAGCATGCGGTTCACGCTGAAATGCTTGCCCACGTCACGCAGCAGGTCGAGCGCCGAGAGCGGAGCGGTCCACTCGAGGTTGTTGACGATGCGAGCCGCGTGGGGGCCGGAGAAGGCCAGGTAGCGTTCGACCTGGACACGAATCCGATCGACCCAGTCGGCCACGACGTCGGCCTCGTTCAGGTTGCGTTCTGCCGACCGGCCACTCGGATCTCCGATCAGGCCCGTCGCCCCGCCGACGACGGCGATCGGATCGTGCCCTGCCAGCTGCATGCGGCGCATCGTGACGAGCTGCAGGAGGTTGCCAAAATGCAGGCTCGGCGCGGTCGGGTCGAATCCGCAGTAGAAGGTGAGTGGTCCGGCGTCCACGGCAGCGCCCAGCGTCTCGGGATCGGTGCTATGAGCGATTAGGCCCCGCCAGGCGAGGTCCTCGAGTAGCGAGGCGGACATGGGCGGTTGAGTATACGGGCCGATTCCGCCACGGCGGGCGTGCTCGAAGCCGCCACGGGGCTGAAAAGGACTGGATCGAAGACCCGTGCTAGTCTGGACCTCCATGCACGGACGCCCCCCTCAGAGCGCCCGCGACCGCTACGCCCCGCGGCCGCCGTCGCCCCGATCTCGCGGCTCAACCGCCCACCTCGATCTCGCGCCGCTGCCGGCGCTGATCATGGGTGGCTTCGCGGCGCTGGCGGTCGCGCTCTTCGTGGGGATGATGGCGGTCTTCGCCTCGTACACGGCTGGCCTTCCGGACCCGTCCCAGCTGGATGACTTCCAGCTGGCCGAGGGCTCGCGCGTGATCTCCTCCGACGGGGTCGAGCTGGCTACCTTCGCTGCCGAGCAACGACGCGTCATCGCCTATGCCGCCATCCCGCAGGTGATGCTCGACGCGCAAGTGGCGGCGGAGGACCAGAGGTTCTGGACCAACCCTTGCATCGACTTCCAAAGCATCGTGCGCGCCGCCCTGCAGAACTTCTCTGCCTCGGAGACCGTGTCCGGAGCCTCAACCATCTGCCAGCAGCTGGTGCGGATCCGGCTGTTTGATGCCGATCTGCTCGCCAACCCCGAACGACGCTGGGAGCGCAAGATCAAGGAAGCGATCCTGGCCTTGCGCGTGGGCGACTACTACCCAGGGCAGGAGGGCAAGCAACGGCTGCTGGAGATGTACCTCAACCATGTCTACTACGGCAATAACGCCTATGGCATCTGGGCCGCGGCCAGCCTCTATTTCGGCAAGGACATCACCTCGGCGGCACTGGCCGATCAGCTGACGATTGGCGAGGCGGCACTGCTGGCGACGCTGGTGCGCGCGCCCTCGGCCCTCGATCCAACCCAGGTGGCGGTCACCACCACCGACGCCATCGGGAACACGGTGCTGGTCGTGCCGCCCGAAGCGCGCGTGCTCGTTCTCCAACGTGTCGTACTCGACGTCATGCTCGATACCGGGATGATCACCCGAGCCGAGCGCGATGAGGCCGCCGCCGAGGAGATCATCCTGGCGCCGCCGAAGGATCGCGCCTACAAGGCGCCGCAC
>JALYNS010000171.1 GCA_030773035.1 Chloroflexota bacterium | reverse complement strand
GGGTACGCCCGACGACGACTACTGCGAACTCCACGCCCACTTACCTGGTGGTTGAGCGCTCGCTGCGCCCTGGATTGTGTGGTATGGCTGGCGAGGAAGGATTCGAACCTTCGATCATCCAGAGTCTGTCAATCGGAATCAGGCTCGCGAGCCGCGATTTGAGCGTGCGGCGGGCCGCCATCGGCCACCGAATCGGGGTGAGTCAGGTGCCCACTCCGAAATGAGTCAGATGCCCATTCCGAAAACGGAAAGAGTCTGTTGCCCTATCTGGGCGGTCGTGATTCTACCCCGAGGAGCGGGGCTGCTCAACCGCGCGACCTCGATCGAGCCAGGTGATGCCGGAGGAAAGCGTTCGTCAGATCCGGATCACGTCTTCGGCAGCCCGACGCGGCGACAGCGCCGCCGCCGACACCGGGTATCCGATCCGGAATGCCGTTACCCCAGCTTGGTCGCCTGAGCTGAGGCGGTCCACGGCTCCGGCGAACGCCGGCGCCAGGCCGGCGGAGGCCTCGCGATCGGCACGCTCGAAGACCTGGTTGAGGGGCTGAAGGGCCAGGCCCTTCGTCGTCGCGGTGAGGTGGATGCGTTGCAGTAGGCGTCCGGCGAGCAGCCGCTGGCGTTGGTCCATCGGATCGCCGACCGTGATGAGCCCGAAGGCCGCAGCGGTGGAGACCTGACGGTCGCGAGTGGCATCGAGCCAGCCTTGGTGCATAGTCGCCTGGCTCGACGGCGGCAGCATCCGGACCAAGAGGCGTTGGACGTCGCCCATTCCTCCGGCATCCATCGTGATCCCGTCCCGCCGGCGCTCGATGTCGGCCCGATCCTGGCGATACCAGGCGAAGTCATCACGTGCTTGATCCTCGTCGGCGATGATCGCCGCCGTCGCCTCGATCGTCAGCTGGCTGAACCGGGCCTTCTCATCGTCGGTGGCCAGCCACACGAGCGAGACGTCGGGGGCCTGAGCGAGCGCTCCGATCTCCTGGAGCAGGGCCGGCGCCACTTCCTGGTCGGTTCGGTATGCCGCCCGGTTCGTGTGCCGCAACGGGATCGCTTCGAACAGGCCCGAGGACTCCGCGCGGCCCGGCGCGAGCGCAACCGACGCCACATGCGTCGGGTCGGCCTGGCTCGGCATCAGGCGAACATCGGCCGCGTAGCCATGGGCCTTGGCGGCGAGGACGAGATTCTCCAGCGCGCAGCCGAGCGACAGGAACATCTCCCGACCGAGCGGATCCATCGCGCCGATCGAGCGCTCCGTCGCGGCAAAGAGGTCGATCTGCCCGGGCGCGACGCGGAAGACCCACGGCTGACTGTCGTGGGCGTTGGCAGCCAGGATGGCCGCGCCGACCAGACTCATCGGGCCAGGGGATGACAGGTCGAGGTTCCACGGCTCGTATGCCGGTCCGGTGCCGGGGGCGAAGACTCCCTGGTCGATTGCACGCCAAGTCAGGCCACCGCTCGCCACGATGACCACCGCGCCCGCGCCCACGCCGAAGCGCTTGAGGAAGATGCGCCGGGTCAGACCCCGGGCGGGCGCAGCAGGTGCCCCGTCGGGTGCTGCGAACGTCGTTCGATCGATCTGCTGCGAGCCAGGGGCGTGCATGAGGTCTCCTTCAGCGATTCTTGAGTAGCCGGAGCGTGCTGGCTACGCGGCGCTCGGCGTCCAGACCGACGTCCAAGCGACCCAGGCCAAGCCAGCGTTGAGGGCGAGCGGCAACAGGACCCACACGCTCGGATGGAGGATGAGGAGCGTCACTGAGCAGGCGACGCCGATGAGGACCAGCGGCCGCCAGAGGTTCGTGGGCACCACCAGGCCGAACGTCGCGAGGACTCCGAGGAAGAAGGCCAGGACCGCGATCCCGGCGAGCCCGATCATCACCGGGATGAGCAGGACCAACGGTCCGCCGTCGAGCGCACCGAACGCCCAGCGGGACGGAGCGTCGGTCGCAAACGGGAAGATCAGCGCCCCTCCGGTTCCACCGGCGCTCGGATTGAGAAAACCCATCGCAAAGTGCGCGCCCACGAACAGTGCCGCGGCGGCGATCAGGCGTTCGATGACAAACATTTCTTTTCCTCCAAGGGTGTGCCGACTGAACAGCGCCCCTGGGCACCATGGGTCCTGATGCGCCACGAACATGTTCGCCTCCGCGGCCCGCGCCCGACAGGGCCGGGCAGCCTGGATGCGGGGCCACATGGCTCTATCGGCGCGGCTGATTGAGGGTCACCGTTTGTGGGTACCCAACGGACGTGACTCTCGCGCCTGATGGTCTCTCGAAAGGCGATGGCGATGACGACCCTGAGCGGAAGCGGACCAGGCCTCAAGCGCTCACTCGGCCGCGTCGTCGGGCTCTTGTTCGCCGCGATGCTCGTCGTTCAGACCGTGGGGGTCGCGTTCGCGTTGCGGCGCAAGCGCGAGGTCAGCCTGGTGCCCGACCCTGCCAGCGATGACGTCGCCCTGACCAGCATCTTCGGTCCGCTCGAGTTCACGAGCACGGCCCAAGCCTTTCGGGGCGGGACGCTGACGTGTCTCTATGGCGGTGGCATCCTCGACCTCCGGGGCGCTGTGCTAGCGCCGGGCGGGGCGACGCTGCGGATCCAGGCGTTCAACGGTGGCGCCCAGATCCTCATTCCGGCGTCCTGGCGGCTCGAGACCAAAATCCTCGGGCTCGGGGGCGTCGCCGATGCCCGACCGCAGATCGACCGCCCAGCTGACGCGCCAGTCCTGCGAATCACCGGGTGGGCCATGTTCGGCGGCTTCGGCGTCGCATCCCAGGGACCGAAAGATCGCGACGACCGCTCCTTCGCTCTGCAACCCCACACCGCCAATTGACCGGGAGGTCACCCCATGCAGTTCGATCAAACCAGAGAACCAATGAGCCGAGTGGCGAAGGGCGCTCTCGCGCTCGAGATTGTCTTGGCCATCGGCGCGCTCGGCGGCGGCCTCGTCCTCATGCTTGCCCCCAGGGGTGAGATCATGCCGCTGCCGCTCTCGGCGCTCGCCGGCTCGCCCTTCGACACGTACTTCGTGCCGGGGCTGATCCTGTTCGGCGTGCTAGGACTGGGCCCGCTGATCGCGGCTCGTCTGACTTGGCTCCGCCATCCGCTGGCGCCCGTCGCAGCGTTCATCGTCGGGGCCGGCCTGCTCATCTGGGTTGCGGTCGAGGTGGCCATCATCGGCTACAGCAACGAGCCGCCGCTCCAGGCGATCTACGGGATCCTCGGTGTTGCGATCCTGCTCGTCGCCATCCGCTGGCTTCTGGACGTTGGGCTGCCGACGATGC
>JALYNS010000170.1 GCA_030773035.1 Chloroflexota bacterium | reverse complement strand
GATTCCGATCGTCATTCCCCCGGCCCCATGCGCGCCGCGCGAGGCGGCTCGCATGACGCCGCCAAGCCCGCCGGTGATGACCACCGCGCCCCCGCGGGCGAGCAGCTGTCCGACCTCCTCGGCCCACTCCAGGATGCGATGCGCCTCGGGGCCACGCGGGTCGCCATCGCCGATGACCGCCACGTGAGGCGGGTGGGGCCGCGCGGCGGGCTGGCTCACGATGCGGCTCGTGACCCGGCCAGTGTCAGGCCGAGGTCCGCCGTGGCGAGGATCTCGTAGCTGGCCGGGCCGAGCCCGGTGTGGCTCCGATACAGGACCAGCTGCTCGACCGGCATCTGGCCAGCCGGCATCGGCACCTTCCAGGTCGTGTCGGGAACCGCCACGCCGCGGTCGCCGTGCGCCCGAGCCAGGGTCAGGTGCGCCCGAAATGGCGACGACGTCTCGCACCCGACCGCGATCCGCACCGCAACCGCCAGCTCGGCGAGGCGCCGCGAGCGGTCGGCGAGGCCGAACCACAGGATCCGCACGTCGCGCCGCGATGGAAAGGCGCCCAGCCCGCCGGTGGGGATGGTGAACGGCGCATGGTCCGAGGCGACCTGGCCGAGCGCCTCGATCAGGCGCGGCACCTCCTCCATGGCAGTCGGCCCCAGGAAGGCGAGGGTCAGGTGCCAGGCGGCCGGGTCGATCCAGCGCAGGTCGTCCGCCTCCGCCGAGGCGGCGGCCCGGAGCGGCCCCACCGCGTTGCGAAGCTCGCCGCCCAGTGGCTCACCGATCGGGACGCCGACGAAGCAGCGCCAATGCTCGTCGATCATCGTCAAGCGACCCGCGCCGGGAGCCGGGCATCCACGAGCGGGATCAATTCGGCCAGGCTCCGAATCAATGGCGTTCCGGCCGGGAGGTCGCCGGGTGCAAAGCGATCCCGACGATCAATCAGGACCGGCTGGATCCCGGCCCGGCGGGCGCCCCCGACGTCGGCGTCCAGGTGATCGCCGACGTGGATCGCCTCCCCGGCCTCGACCCCGGCGCGAAGGAGCGCCCAGTCGAAGATCCCCCGATGCGGCTTCTCAAAGCCGATCCGCGAGCTGGCCGCGATGAAGTCGAAGTGGCGGACCAGTCGGAGCGCGTGGAGCAGCTCCGGCAGCTGCCAGACCCAGTTGCTGACGGCGCCCACCACCAGGCCGCGCGCTCGCAGCGCTGCCAGAGCCGGCTCGGCATCGGGAAAGACGTGCCAGTTGGAGGTGAGCATGAAGAGCTCCGAGAGGCGTCGGAAGAAGGCCTCCGGCATCGGTTCGATGCCCAGGTCCGCCAGCGCCGCGCGATCGATCAGCATGGTGCGCGCGAACGAGGTCTCCTCGCTCGCCTCGAAGCCATCGTCGAAACCGAAGCCACCGTGATGGTAGGCCCGCCGCAGCGCGGCGTGGAGCGCCTCGACCTCGACGGCGACGCCGTACTCCTGGAAGGCGATGGCGTAGACGTGCTCCCACGACGGGTTCGGGCGCATCACCGTGTCGCCGATATCCAGGAAGACCGCTCGCAGCGGCGAGGTCGCTCGTTGGTCGGTCATCGGGCCCAAGCCTACCGCGTCGGGCTGTCGCCCGCCCTGCCACCCGCCGGGTGGCAATCGGTCAGCGTGCGGAGGCGCCTTTCGCGGCCAGCAGGTTAGCGATCTCGCTCCGATAGCGGAGCCCGGACGAATGGCGCGACAGCCAGCGCAGGTAGTCGGGATCGTGAGCGGCGACGTCGCGCAGCGTCCATCCCGCGTAACGGCCCTGGTCGAGCTGCGTCCCCGCGCTCGTCGCTCGCGGCGGCGGCGGCGTCGTCCCGTCGCTGTTGCCGGTCGGGGTCGCCGCGTAGTCGTAGTTGCGCAGCCGGGCGCGATCCAGCTGGCCTCGGGCATCGGCATCACGGACCATGGCGTACGCCTGGTTGAGCTCGATCATGCGTCGCGCGGCGCGGGCCGAGGAGTCGCGGTCGGGGTGGTACTTCAAAGCGAGCGCCCGGAAGGCGGCGCGCACGACCTCTTGCTCTGCAGTCGGAAGCACCTGGAGAATCTTGTATGGGTCGGTCACGCCCACGATGGCCGCACCTTCATTCGTTGTACAGCCGCTCCTCGATCAGCTTTTCTGCGGTGACCCGCCCGGTCGGATCGAAGCAGCTGAACTCGAAAAGCTTCTCGTACTCGAGGTCGACGTTGTCCTGGCCGCCGCGATTCTTCTCGACCGTGGCAATCACCCAGTCGCGGTAGCGCTGGGCCTGGTACGGATTGAACTCGATATTGACCTTGGCGACGATGTGGTACTTGTCGTTCAGGATCAGGATGATGTCGCTCTCGTAGTTGATGGCGCTGCTGCCGCGCAGATGGTGGTTGCGCAGGCGCTTGGCTTTCAGCCCCTCGCGGTCGGCTGCCACGATGGCGACCACCGGGATCTCGAGGGACAGGGCGATGTCCTTCAGCCCACCCACGATGCGGGTCACCTTCTCCTCCTCCATCGCCGGCTCCGGGATGACCGGCACCTTCTGGAGGTAGTCGATGAAGAGGACCAGGCGCTTTCCCTCAGGCCCGCGATGCTCGGCTACCAGCGTGCGCAGGTTGTCCACGGTCGAGCCGGTGGCGGTGCCGCGCATGAGGAACAGGTTGCCGCCATAGCGGGCGATCCGCTCCAGCGACGGGCGCAGGCGTGGGTTCGTGCCGAGCTTGGCGCGCTGGCCCGCCTCCACGGCGGCGGCGTAGCTCTGCATGACCTCTTTCTTGACGTCCTGGATCTTCACGGCGCCCGTCTTGGCCGGCAGATGGCTGAGCGCCGACTCCATGGCGATCAGCCGCTGGATCAGGTACTCCTCTTCGTGCTCGAAGCACACGTAGAGGGCGGTGGCCTGACCGGATGCCGCCATGTTGCGGGCCATCTGGAGTGCCATGGTGGTCTTGCCGGCTCCCTGGGCGCCGCCGATCAGCATCAGCTCGCCGGGCCGCAGCCCGCCGCCGATCGTCTTGTCGAGCGGCACGAATCCCGTGGCGATTGGCTGGAACTCGTCGACCTTTCCCGATGCGATCCGCTCGTTCAGGTTGGTCAGCACGTCGAGGGCGGAGCGCGGAGCCAGGGTGCCCGCGCCGTCCTCCATGTGCCACTCCTGCGAGGGCGTGGCCGAGGGCAGCGGATCCGCGAGCGGATCGGTCATCGGATCGGTGAGCGGATCGTCAATCATCGGTGCGGGCGGCTCCTCAGACGAGCGGTGGGCACATGGTGTCCATGTGCAACGCAGGCGAGTATACGACCGGCCAGATAGCCTCGGAATGGTCCGAATGGGCTATCGCGGGGCTGTTATTGAAGCGAGCTGGTGTCGACCACCTCGAAGTCGGAGCCGGTGATCTGGTGCAGGTCATGCAGTTCGTCGTCATTCCAGCGCGGGTCCGGCGCGCCGGTGACGAACCACGGGGAGCCGTTGTCGGCCAGGATCATGCCGTACTGCTTCAGCG
>JALYNS010000169.1 GCA_030773035.1 Chloroflexota bacterium | reverse complement strand
CGTCATGGCAGAGAACGGCGAGACGCCGCTCCCGCCCTACATCAGCGATCGCTCCACCCCGTCGGAGCGCTACCAGACCGTCTACGCGCGCCCACCGGGCTCCGCCGCTGCCCCCACGGCGGGGCTGCACTTCACCAGGGACCTCCTCCGCGCGCTGAACTTGGCCGGAATTCGTCTCGCCAGCGTGACGCTGCACGTCGGGCTCGACACCTTTCGACCGCTCGAGGGAGAGTTCGCCGACGAGCACCGCATCCATCGCGAGTGGTACGAGATCCCGCCACGGACCTCGCAGCTGCTGCGTGACACGCGTCGGAGCGGAGGTCGGGTCGTGGCCGTCGGGACGACCTGCGTCCGTGTGCTGGAGACCGCGACCCGCGATGGTGCGTCCAGCGGCTGGAGTGACCTCTACATCATTCCGCCTCACCCCTTCGCCACCGTGGACGGGCTCGTTACCAACTTTCACCTGCCAGGCAGCTCGCTGCTGCTGCTGGCCACCGCCTTCGTGCAGGCCGGCATGGAGGGGGCGTCGCCGCTCGATGCGCGGGACACCCTGCTGGCTGCGTACCGCGCCGCACTGGACGATGGCTATCGGTTCTTCAGCTTCGGCGACGCCATGTTCATCGGCTAGGCTGGGTCAGCCGTGAGCTCGCCCATCTCCTTCGCTTCACGCCCGACGCACGCCGGGCTGGCCCGGCTCGGCACGCTGACCACTCCCCATGGCACGGTCGACACGCCGCAGTTCATGCCGGTCGGCACGCAGGCGACGGTCAAGAGCCTGACCCCCGGCGACCTGCGCGCTGCGGGTGCCGAGATCATCCTCGCGAACACGTACCACCTCTCGCTGCGCCCGGGGCACGAGCGCATCGCCCGCCTCGGTGGGTTGCATCGGTTCATGGGCTGGGATCGACCGCTCCTCACCGATTCGGGTGGCTTCCAGGTCTTCAGCCTGGCGCACCTGGCTCGAGTCGACGACGACGGAGTCACCTTTGCCAGCCACCTGGATGGGTCGCCGCAACGGCTGACTCCCGAACGGGCAGTGGAGATCCAGGAGGCGCTCGGAAGCGATATCGCCATGGCCTTCGACCAGCCGGTGGATGCGACCCTGCCGGCGACCGAGGTGGCCGAGGCGATGGATCGGACGCATCGGTGGGCGGAACGCTGCCTGACGGCACGCGGCCGCGCCGACCAGGCGCTCTTCGGGATCGTGCAGGGCGGAGTGGATCCCGATCTGCGACGGCAGAGCGTCGCGGCAATCGCCGGATTGGCGTTCGACGGCATCGCCATCGGTGGCCTGTCGGTGGGGGAGAGCAAGGCCCAGATGGCGGCCACACTGGACGTGGTCGCCGAGGCGCTCGCCGACGACCCGCGGGTGCGCTACCTGATGGGGGTCGGCTCGCCGCCCGACTTCTTTGCGGCCGTCGAGCGCGGGATCGACCTCTTCGACTGCGTCCTGCCGACCCGCGTCGCCCGCAATGGCCAGCTCTGGACGAGCCTCGGGAGGCTGAACCTGCGCAATGCCCGCTTCCTCGACGACCCGGATCCGCCGGACCCCGACTGTGGCTGCGAGACCTGCTGCAACCACTCGCGGGCGTACCTGGCGCACCTCTTCCGGGCCGGGGAGCTGCTCGCCTATCGGCTCTCCTCGCTCCACAACCTCACCTATACTCACGACCTCATGCGGCGCATCCGCCGGGCCCTCGACGATGGCTCGTTCGGGACGCTGCGCGAGGCCGTCACGGCGCAATACGGGAGCGCCGGAACGAGGACCGATAAGCCGACGGTAACGGACCGATAAGGCCGAATCCGCGAGGCTTCCCTCACCTCGGCCGGCCCATATCGGGAGGTCCAACGAGATGGCCAAAGGCCGCGATCGACCGCGCCACCAGGAAAAGCGCAAGCCAAAGGACAAGGCGCCGAAGGTCCAGCCCGCATCGGCCTACGAGCAGCCGATGACGGTCGAGGTGATCAAGAAGAAGCGCAAGCCACGAAGTGAGCCCGGCCAGGAGGCTTGACCTGATTCGCCGCCGGGAGCAGAGAGAAGGAGCCCACACGATCATGGCAACCCCGGTGGCACCCGCCGAGACCGAGACCCCACCCCAGCACACCGGTGAGCGCGGGCGCGCCGTCGATGCCGCCATCCTGCAGATCGAGAAGCAGTTCGGCCGCGGCGCGATCATGCGCCTCGGTGACAAGGGCGCCAAGATGTCGGTCGAGGTCGTGCCGACCGGCTCGATCGCCCTCGACCTCGCTCTCGGCGTGGGCGGCGTACCGCGCGGCCGGATCACGGAGATCTTCGGGCCCGAGTCGAGCGGCAAGACCACGCTCTGCTACCACATCGCCGCCAACGCGCAGCGTGCGGGCGGGATCGTAGCCTTCATCGATGCCGAGCACGCGCTCGACCCGACCTACGCAAAGAACGTGGGGCTGAACGTCGACGAACTGCTTGTCTCTCAGCCGGACACCGGCGAGCAGGCGCTCGAGATCGCCGAGACCCTGATCCGCAGCAACGGGGTCGACGTCGTGATCATCGACTCGGTCGCTGCACTCGTGCCGCGCGCCGAGATCGAAGGCGAGATGGGGGACAGCTTCATGGGGCTGCAGGCGCGGCTGATGAGCCAGGCGCTGCGCAAGCTGACCGGGGCCATCAACCGCAGCAATACCGCGCTCATCTTCACCAACCAGCTGCGCGAGAAGATCGGCGTCATGTTCGGCAACCCCGAGACGACCCCCGGCGGCCGCGCGCTGAAGTTCTACTGCTCGGTCCGCCTCGACATCCGCCGCATCGAGACGCTCAAGAACGGGACCGATGCGATCGGCTCGCGGACACGCGTCAAGGTGGTGAAGAACAAGGTCGCCAGCCCGTTCCGGCTGGCCGAGTTCGACATCATGTACAACGAGGGGATCAGCAAGGAGGGCGGCCTGCTGGACGTGGGCATCGCGGCCGGCATCCTGTCCAAGACGGGCGCCTGGTTCAACTACGGGGAGACGCGACTCGGCCAGGGGCGCGAGAACTCGCGCGACTTCCTGAAGGGCCATCCTGACCTGGCCGACCGGATCGAGGCCGAGATCCGTGGCAAGGTCTCCTCGATCGAGGTCGGGGTCGAAGGCATCCCGGAGGCGGAGTAGGGCGACCCAAGGTCACCGATGGCTGGGCGTCGTCGAGCGCGTCTGGCTGACGCGAAGGAGCGTCCGCCGCCCGATCGGGAAGCGGCGATGGAGATCGCAGGCCACTTCCTCGCCGCGCGGCCGCGTACGCGACGCGAGCTGGAGCTGCGCCTTCGACGCTCCGCCACGACGGAGGAGGTGATCGCCGCAACCCTCGATCGCCTGGAGGTGCTTGGGTTGGTCGACGACGTGGCGTTCACGCGCTGGTGGGCCGAGCAGCGCGACCGGCACGCTCCCCGTGGTCGACGTATGGTCGAGGCTGAGCTGCGTCAGCGAGGCGTGCCGCGCGACGTGCTCGAGGCACTGCGAGGCGAGGAGCTGGCACAGCCCTCGCTCGACGCCGCATCGCTCCCCGACACAGAGGAGAGCCGGGCGGACGCCGCACTTGAGGGTCATCTGCGCGGGCGACCCGTATCGGAGGATCCACGCGCGCGACAGCGGCTGGGGATGTATCTCGTTCGCCGCGGATTCGATCCGGAGACCGCTCGCGCCGCGGTCCGGCGCCGCGCGACCTGAACCTGGAACACGGAGCGCGTCATCGCGCTACCGTGTGGAGCCATTCCAGAGGAGACGCGCAGCATGGTCAACAGCAAGGCCGCGACCGTCGAGGAGTACATCGCCGAGCTTCCGCCCGACCGGCGCGAAGCGATCACCACGGTGCTCGAAATCGTGCGGCAGCACCTGCCCGACGGCTACGAGGAGGGGATGCAGTACGGCATGATCGGCTGGTACGTGCCATTCAGCCGGCTGCCGAAGACCTACAACGGGCAGCCGCTCGGCTATGCCGCACTTGCGAGCCAGAAGCAGAACATGACGCTCTACCTGAACAACCTGTACGGCGATGCCGAGTTCGAGGCCTGGTTCCGCGAGCGGTATGCCGCGAGCGGTCTTCCCCTCCATATGGCGAAATCGTGCGTCCACTTCCGCCGGATCGAAGACCTTCCCCTCGATCTCATCGGTGAGACGATCGCCCGCACCCCACTCGAGCAGCACGTGGCGCGGTACCAGGCCACTCGCGGCAGCTGAGGATGCGCTTCGCCCTCATGACGGAGCCCCAGCAAGGGCTCAGCTACGATGAGATCCTGGCCCTGGCCCGCGCCGCGGAAGCAGCGGGGCTGGAGGCCTTCTTCCGATCAGATCACTACGCCTCGTTCCCGGGCCCCGGCGGTCTGCCAACCACCGACGCCTGGGCAACCCTGGCCGGGCTGGCACGCGAGACGAGCACCATCCGCATCGGCTCCCTCGTCTCGCCGGTCACCTTCCGCATTCCGGGCGTCTTCGCCAAGATGGCGGCCACCGTCAACGAGATGAGCGGCGGTCGCCTGGAGGTTGGGATGGGGGCGGGATGGAACGACCAGGAGCACCACCAGCTCGGAATCCCGTATCCACCGCTCGGGGGACGATACGACCGATTGGAGGAAGCGCTCGCGGTCGTCCACGGCCTGTGGACCGAGCCGGACGGCTGGAGCTATGCGGGAAGCACCTGGCAGGTCCGCGATGCGCTCTTCCGACCACGACCGACCTCGCCCGGCCGGCGGCATCCGAACCTGATCCTGGGCGGCGATGGCGGTCCGCGCCTGGCCCGGCTGGTTGCCACCTACGCTGACGAGTTCAATCGCGGCTCGGCGAGCCCAGACAACGCGCGGGAGGCGTACACGCGCGTCAGATCGGCGTGCGAACGCGCCGGTCGCGACCCCGACTCCGTCGTCCTCTCCGCCATGGTCGGGGTGCTGGTGGCTGAGTCGGAGAGCGAGCTGCGCGACCGGCTGCGGCAGCAGGTGACGGTGGTCGGCAGTGCGACCGACGCCGATGAGTGGCTCGCCGAGCGCCGCGATCGCTGGATCATCGGTACGCCGGAACAGGCCCGCCAGCGGATCGAGCAGTTCGCCGCCGCAGGTGCGCAGCGGATCATGCTGCAGGACTTCCTGCCGCGCGACCTGGAGATGGTTTCCCTGCTGGGCCGGATCGCAGCCGGCTGACGCCCCGGAGGTCGGGGGCGGCCGGTTGCGCTACACTCCGCCAACGACAGTCCCAGGTTGCCCATCCGGCAGGGGCTGACGACGAGATGACCATTCGACCAGCGCCGCTCAAGTCGGCGTGAAGATCGCCCATACGGGCTCGTCCAGGCGGAGAAGCCGATGCCTGATTTGACCGTCCTCTTGGCGGCTGCCGCCGCTCTGATCGCCGGAATCGCGATCGGGTATCTGGCGCGTCGGTTCCTCGCGGCGACGAGCGTGAAGCACGCCGAGAGCTATGCCGAACGCCTCATGGCCGATGCACGCGCCAAGCAGAGAGAGATCGTCCTTGAGGGCAAGGACGACGCTCTCAAGGCGCAGCGTGCCGCTGAAGAGGAGGCTCGCGAGAAGCGTGCCGACCTCCAGCGCCAGGAGCGGATGCTGCTTGACCGTGCCGAGGCGCTCGATCGCAAGGTCGAATCGCTCGAACGGCGAGAGGCCACCTTCGAGGAGCGCCAACGGGAGGTTGACGCCGAGAAGACTCGCCTGGCCGAGCTCCAGGCACAGCAATTGGTCGAGCTGGAGCGGGTCAGCGGCTTGAGCGCCAGCGAGGCGCGCCAGGGCCTGATCCAGCTCATCGTCGACGATGCCGAGGCCGAGGCGCACCAGAAGGTTCGCGAGATCGAGCGGCGCGCGGTCGAGGACGGCGAAGACAAGGCGCGCCGCGTCCTCACCACCGTCATGCAGCGGATCGCGGCAGACCACACCTCCGAGGCGACGGTGACGGTCGTGCCGCTGCCGTCGGAGGAGATGAAGGGGCGCATCATCGGCCGCGAAGGCCGCAACATTCGCGCCCTGGAACAGGCGACCGGGGTCGACCTGATCATCGACGACACGCCGGAGGCGGTGGTGCTCTCGTCCTTCGAACCGGTGCGCCGCGAGGTGGCCCGACTCTCGTTGATGAAGCTGATCGCCGACGGCCGAATCCACCCCACGCGGATCG
>JALYNS010000168.1 GCA_030773035.1 Chloroflexota bacterium | reverse complement strand
GCTCCCTGCAGGGGACTACACCTACCTCCCGCACAGCCTGATCGTGCTCGAGGAGGATGCCTCGGCCACGCTGCTCGAGGAGGTCTCCTCACCGGATGGCGACGCGGTCTGGTTCGGCGGCACCGCCGACCTGCAGGTCGGCTACGGGGCTCAGCTGCGCTACGCGAACCTGCAGCGGCTCGGCGATGGCGCCTGGCGGATCGGGGCGCAGCGCGTCGAGGTGGGGCAGGACGCGAGCGTCATCACCCTCAACGCCGAGATAGGCGCGGCCATCAGCAAGGTCGGCATGGACGTGCGCATGACGGGCAAGGGCGGCACGAGCCGTCTGCTCGGCCTGCTGGCGGCCGGGAACGCGCAGCGGGTCGACTTCAACAGCTGCCAGGACCTGCTCGGCAGCCACACCACCTCGGACCTGCTCTACCTGTCGGCGCTCTACGACGAGTCGCACGCCTCCTTCTATGGCGTCACGCGGGTGCGCCCCGAGGCGAAGCAGACCAGCTCCTACCAGGAGTGTCGCAACCTGCTCCTCTCGCCAAAGGCCGGCGCCGAGCCGATCCCCATCCTGGAGATCGAGACGAACGACATCCTGCGCTGCGGACACGGCGCCACTGCCGGCGCGATCGACCCGATCGTCCGTTTCTACGCCCAGAGCCGGGGCCTTTCAGCGGATGCCGCCGAGCGCATGATCGTGCGTGGCTTCTTCGAGCGCGTGGTTGCCCAGATCGACTCGGAGCCGATCAAGGCCCGCATCCTGGATGCCCTCGCCCCGCGCATCGGCCAGACCGACGAGGCGGCGGCATGATGACCGGCTTCGCGGCAGGGCTGCGTGCCAGCCAGGTCGCCCCGGGGACCGTCACCACGATCGTGGTGGGCGGTCATCCGCTCTGCCTGGGCCAGACACTGGACGGGCGATGGGGCGCGATCGACGATGTCTGCACCCACGACGGTGGCGACCTCGCCGACGGGGAGCTCGACGGTCAGGCCGTCGAGTGCCCACGCCATGGCGGCCGCTTCGACCTGTTCACGGGCCGGGTCCTCTCCCTGCCGCCGGTCGTCCCGGTGAAGGCCTACGCCGTCCATCTCGACGGCGACGAGATCGTGGTCGACCTGCCATGAAGCTTTCGACGCGCGCCGAATACGGGATCCGCGTGCTCGTGGCGCTGGCTCATGCGGATGGCGATCGACCCACCTCGCTGGCGGGGATCGCCAAGGCCGACAAGCTGCCGCACGCCTACATCGAGCAGCTGGTCGGTGCGCTGCGTCGAGCCGGAATCGTGACCGCCACGCGTGGCCACTCCGGCGGCTATCGCCTCGCGCGCCCCGCCGAGCAGATCACCCTCATCGACGCCGTTCGCGCCCTGGACGGCCCGATCCTGGAGATGCCGTGCGCCGGCCCGAACGACCTGGAGTCGTGCGACCGGCCGCAGGACTGCAGCGTGCACGAGGTCTTCGAGCGGCTGCACAGCTCGCTCAGCGGGATGTTCGGCGCCACCACCCTGGCCGAGGTAGCCGCGGGCACCGGCGGTCCTCCCTACTCACCCGCTGTCCGTCGCCGCGTCGCGGCAGCCCACGCCAGGAACGTCTCCCCATGACCGACGAGCTGGTGATCCGCGACCTCGAGGTCAGCATCGGGGAGAAGAAGATCCTCAAGGGCCTGTCGCTGACCGTGAAGGTCGGCGAGGTGCATGCCCTGATGGGACCCAACGGGTCGGGCAAGACGAGCCTGGCCTTCACCCTGATGGGACATCCCGACTATCGGGTCACCGGCGGCAGCATCACCTGGCGCGGCGAGAGCCTGCTCACCAAGCAGATGACTCCCGACAAGCGCGCCCAGGCGGGCCTCTTCCTGGCCTTCCAG
Source organism: Chloroflexota bacterium (assembly GCA_030773035.1). Classification (GTDB taxonomy): domain Bacteria; phylum Chloroflexota; class Limnocylindria; order QHBO01; family QHBO01; genus CF-167. The sequence goes on along the minus strand of JALYNS010000168.1, from coordinate 1,313 downwards.
TACCCGAGCGCCATCTCCGGCGTGACGGTGGCCAGCTTCCTGCGCAACATCTACAACGCGGTCCATCATCCCAGGCAGCCGGCAGCCGACGCCTCGGATGGGGCGATGCCGAAGTACACCGGGATCCCGCTGGCGAAGTTCCGCAAGCTGATGGAGGAGAAGATGGCGCTCCTCAACATGGATCCGGGTGTGGCCGCGCGGTATGTCAATGAAGGCTTCTCGGGCGGGGAGAAGAAGCGCCTGGAGATGCTCCAGATGTCGGTCGTCAGCCCGACCATGGCAATCCTCGACGAGACCGACTCAGGCCTCGACATCGATGCGCTGCGCACCGTTGCCGAGGGGATCAACGCCACCCTCTCTCCCGAGATGGGGGTGCTGATGATCACCCACTACCAGCGCATGCTGAACTACGTCAAGCCGCAGTTCGTCCACGTCCTGCTCGACGGCCGGATCGTGATGTCGGGTGGCGAGGAGCTGAGCCAGAAGCTCGAGGCGAACGGCTACGACTGGGTCCGTGAGCAGGTCGGCCTGCCATCCGGCGTCGGCGACGAGGTTGCCGAGCCGGTGGCAGAGCACGTCTAAACTGAGCCGATGGCGATCGAGCCGGCCCTCCGTACCCTGACCCCCGGGGCGTTCTCCGGCACGGCGCTGCGGCCGGACTTCCCGGTGTTCGACGGCCCGACCCGATCCGGCAAGCGCCTCGTCTTCCTGGACGCCGCGGCCAGCTCGCCGAAGCCACGCGTCGTGATCGACACCATGGCCGATGCGTACGCACACCACTACGCCAACGTCCATCGCGGCATCTACGAGCTGTCGGAGGACGCCACCGGGCGATTCGAGGCGGCTCGCCAGAAGGTGGCTCGGTTCCTGAATGCGCCGTCGCACCGGGAGATCGTCTTCGTCCGCAACGCGACCGAGGCGATCAACCTGGTGGCCTACAGCTGGGGCCGCACCAATCTGCGCGCCGGCGACCGGATGGTGACCACCCAGCTCGAGCACCACGCCAACATCGTGCCGTGGCAGCAGCTGACCCGCGAGGTCGGCGCCACGCTTGACTACGTCGCCATCACCGACTACGGGCGCCTGGACATGGACGACCTGCGCGCCAAGCTGGCCGACGGGCCGAAGCTCCTGGCCGTCGCGATGGTCAGCAACGCGCTCGGCACCATCAACCCGGTCGCCGAGATCGTGGCCATGGCCCACGAGGCGGGAGCGCTGGTGCTGGTCGACGCCGCACAGGCAGCCCCGCACATGCCGATCGACGTGGCGGCGCTCGGCTGCGACTTCCTGGCCATCTCCGGCCACAAGATGCT
>JALYNS010000167.1 GCA_030773035.1 Chloroflexota bacterium | reverse complement strand
GTCCAGGTGCTGGCGATCCCGTTCGTGCTCATGGCGCGCCGACGGCGGGCAGCCTCTGACCCGATCGCGTGAGGGGGGTGGTGGGCGATACTGGATTCGAACCAGTGACCTCACGGATGTGAACCGTGCGCTCTAACCGGGCTGAGCCAATCGCCCACGCGGGTGTCGCAGTATACCGATGCCCTCTCCTGGCCTCAATCGCGCAGGGCTAAAGGCGCTCCAACACGGCGCGAAGCAGCCCGAGCAGCAGCAGGGCGACGAGGGGAGCCCAGTCGAGCCCGCCGGTCGGCGGGATCAGGCGACGGATCGGGCCAAGGATCGGCTCGGTCGCCTGGTAGATGAAGGCCACCAGGCCGCCTCCTCCCATCGGGGTCATCCAGCTGACCACCACCCGGGCGATGACGAGCAGCATCAGGGCTCCGAGCAGCAGCTGGAGGAAATTCACGATGACGAGCGGCATCTCGACCTCTGAGGATAGCAGCGCCGTTCAGGCCGGTCGCGGACCGAAGATGCCGGTCCCGATGCGCACCAGGGTCGCGCCCTCGGCGACCGCCGACTCGGCGTCCGAGGTCATGCCCATCGACAGCTCCGGGAAGGGGCGGCCGGCCAGCTCCTGGAGCGCGTCGCGCAGCGCGCGCAGCCTGGCGAAGACCGACCTCGCCTCCTCGCTCGGAGCGCCGGCCGGCGCGATCGTCATGAGGCCCATCACCCGCGTGGCGGCCAGCCCGCGCACCGTGGATAGCAGCTCGGCCGGCCGCCGTACCTGATCAGCAAACCAGGTCCGCTCGAAGCCGGCCTTGCTCCCCTCGTCGCTCACGTTGACCTGCAGCAGCAACGCCGGGGCGAGCGCCTCTTCGGAGGCGATCCGGTCGAGCCGCCGCAGGAGATCGAGCGAGTCGACCGAGTGGACCACCGCGAACGCGTGCGCCGCTGGACGCGCCTTGTTGGCCTGGAGTCGACCGACCAGGTGCCATTCCGCGTCGGAGGCCGCGGCGACCTTGGGGATCGCCTCCTGCACGCGGTTCTCTCCGAATCGCGTCAGCCCCGCCCGCCGTGCGGCCTGCACCACCGCGACCGGGAAGCCCTTGGTGACGGCGATCACCCGAATCGTATCGGCGTCACGGCCGGAGGCCTCGGCCACGGCGCGCAGCCGGGCTAGGAGCGCGGCGTACCGCGAGCCGATCAGCCCGGCGTCGGGCGGTGGCTCGTCGATCGGCAGCATGGCGGCGCCCAGCCGGGAAGATGCGAGCGCCCCGGCCGGGCGGCCGGGGCGCATCGGTCCATGCGAGAGCTACTCGCCCTTGCGGCGGAGGAAGGAGGGGATGTCCAAGTCGGTCTCGCCGTAGGACGGGCGGTCGAGGCCGGCACCCCGCACCGGGATCGGCTGTCGCTCATCGCTCCTGGCAGCCGGCTTCTCGCTGGCCGCGAACGGCGACTCCTGCGGCATCTGGTCCTCGAGGGCCTGCTGCTGGGCTCGATCGCGTTCGATCTCGGCCAGGATCTCGCGGCTGCGCTCGTCGAGCGAGGCCTCGATCCCGGTCGCCACGTCGGCCGAGCCCCCTGCCGTGACGGCTCGCCCCGGGCTGCGCGGCTTGCGGGTCGCGTCGAAGCCGGTGGCGATGACGGTGACCTTGACCTCGTCGCGCATCCGATCGTCGATCACGGTTCCAAAGATGATGTTCGCCTCCGGGTCGGCCGCCTCCTTGATCACCTCGGCCGCCTCGTTGACCTCGAACAGGCCGAGGTCGCTGCCGCCGGTGACGTTGAACAGGATGCCGCGTGCGCCGGTGATGTTGACCTCGAGCAGGGGGCTCATGACCGCGGCCCGGGCGGCCTCCACGGCACGATTGTCCCCGGTCCCGATCCCGATCCCCATCATGCTCGACCCCGCGTCGCGCATGATCGTCTTGACATCGGCGAAGTCGAGGTTGATGAGGCCCGGCACCGTGATCAGGTCGCTGATCCCCTGGACCCCCTGGCGCAGGACGTCATCCACCACCCGGAAGGCGTCAAGGATGCTGGTCTTCTTGTCGACCACCTCGCGCAGGCGATCGTTGGGGATCGTGATCAGGGTGTCGCACTTCTCCTTGAGCAGCTCGCTGAACTGCTCGGCGACGAGCTTGCGACGCACCCCCTCGAAGCTGAACGGCTTGGTGATGACGCCGACGGTCAGGGCGCCGAGGTCCTTGGCGATTTCGGCGATGACGTGCGCCGCGCCGGACCCGGTGCCGCCCCCCATGCCGGCGGTGATGAAGATCATGTCGGCGTCCTTGAGCGCCTCGTAGATCTTCTCGCTGTCCTCTTCCGCGGCGCGCTGCCCAACCGCCGGGTCCGCCCCGGCGCCAAGCCCACGGGTCAACTTGTCGCCGATCCGGATCTTGTGCGGCGCGTCGCTCTGCAGGAGCGCCTGGGCATCCGTGTTCACGGCGATGAACTCAACGCCCATCATCTCGGCGCGAATCATCCGGTTCACGGCATTCGAGCCGCCGCCACCGACACCGATGACCTTGATAAGTGCGAAGTGCTCGGCGTCCGAACGGAGCGGCATGAGGGGTTCTCCTGCACAGGGTGCTGGCTGCTGGCTGGGCGAACCCGGAGCTCGCGCGGGTCTGACCGATTCTAGCGACCCGGCCGAGTTGGCGTGGGTCGATTTATCCACATCCGCCGCCTGAGTTGTCCACATCTCCGAAATCGCGGTGGAGCGGCGCCCGGGTGCTCCACACCCAACGCCGGGGCAGCGATCAGCCGGGGAAGAGGCCTCGGATCCAGTCCATCACGCGCCCCAGGCCGCCGCCCAGCGGCGAGCCGGTGGTGAAGCTGATCGGCTCGGTGCCGATATGCCGCGCGCCCCACAGGAGGAGCCCGATGGAGGTGCTGAAGGCCGGGCTGGAGAGCTGATCCATGAGGCCGCCGACCCCCTGTGGCGAAGCGACGCGGACGGGCATCTGGAGCACCTCGCGGGCCAGCTCGGCGACGCCGCCGAGGCGCGCGCCGCCGCCGGTCAGCACCACGCCGGCGGGCAGCAGGCCGGCGTGCCCCGAGCGCTTGATCTCCTCGCCGATGAGCGAGTAGATCTCCCCCATCCGCGCCTCGATGATCTCGCACAGCTTCTTGCGCTGGATCGTCTGGCCGCCGCCCTCGCCGAGGATCGCCACGTTGAGCAGCTCCTCCGGTGCCACCTCGGCCATGTTCGCGCTGCCGTGCTTGATCTTGATCTCCTCCGCCAGGTCGAGGCTGGTGCGCAGGCCGATCGCGACGTCGTTGGTGACGTTGATGGCGCCGACCGGGAGCACCGCGGAGTGGTAGACCGCGCCGTCGGTGAAGATGGCCAGGTCCGTGGTGCCGCCGCCGATGTCGGCGATCATCACGCCCAGCTCCTTCTCCGTATCGGTCAGGGTCGCCTCGCCGGCGGCCAGCGAGCTGATCACCAGCTCATCGATCTGGACGTTGGCGTTGGCGATGCACTTGGACAGGTTCTGGATCGAGGTGGCGGCGCCGGCGACGATGTGGGTCTCGACCTCGAGGCGCACGGCGCTCATTCCGAGCGGGTCCTTGATCCCCTCCTGGCCATCAACGATGTAGCCCCGCGGGATGACGTGCAGGATCTCGCGGTTGGAGGGGACCTGGATCGCCTTGGCCGCCTCGGTGGCGCGCGCCACGTCCTCGCGGCTGACCTCGCGCTTGTGTCCCGAGACGGCCACCACGCCACGGCTGTTCTGGCTGCTGATGTGGCTGCCGCCGACCGCCACGAAGGCGGAGCTGATCTTGTAACCGGAAAGGCGCTCGGCCTTCTCGAGGCTTGCCGCGATCGAGTTCACGGTCTGGTCGATGTTGGCGACCATCCCCTTCTTGATCCCGATCGAGGGCGCGATGCCGTAGCCGATGATGTTCACGTCACCGCCGCGGCTCACCTCGCCGATGAGGGTCGTCACCTTGGTCGTGCCGGCATCGATGCCGACCAGGACCGTCTCCCTGTCCAAACTATCTCCCGTAGGTCCCGCCGCGCTCCTGCGGCCGGGGTCCGCCCGAGCCTACAGGAAGTGGCGGCGAATGAGTGCCACGTTTTGGAAGATGCGCAGCCCGAAGGCGAAGAGCGCGACGAGGTACAGATCGATCCCCAGCCGATCCCCGACGAAGGTGAGCGCGGCCGCCACCAGGGCGTTGGTCACGAAGCCGGAGATGAAGACCCGGTTGTCGTAGTGCGCGTCCAGCTCGGCCCGGATCGCGCCCAGCACCGAGTCCAGGCCGGCCAGGATGCCGACCGCGCTGTAGCGCGCCAGGTCCGGGCTGACGTTCACGTTGAGCGCCAGGCCGAGCGCGACGCCGAGCGCGAGGCCGACCAGGGCGAGCCACATCGGAGATGCACCACCAGTGCGCCGCACCGGCCGTCCCCGGCCGTGCCGCGGTTGCTATGGCCGCCAATATACCCTCCCCGGGTCGCGGACATCCACCCAGCTGACGCCTCCCTCGGGGTGGAATGAGAAGAGGGTCCGCACCGCCGCCACCTGGGCGCTGACCAGCTCGTCCAGGGTCCCCTG
>JALYNS010000166.1 GCA_030773035.1 Chloroflexota bacterium | reverse complement strand
TGATCAAGGGCGACTTCAACGAGCTGACCGGCCTTGCCGAGAAGGGCATCCTGCCGACCTTCGTCAAGGAGCCTGGCTTCGTCAACTTCGGGCTCGTCGACGCCGGCAACCACAAGGTTGTCTCGATCAGCATCTGGGAGACCCGCGAGGCGGCTCAGAAGTCAGCCAGCATGGCTGCGACCTGGGTCAAGGAGAACATCGCCGACCGCGTCCACCTGGTCACCACCTATATCGGCGACCTGACCCTGTTCCGCGGCATTCCCGTCGCCGCCTAGCCCTCCGATGATGTTGGGCACATTGTTGGTGGCGGCCATCGCCGTGACGGCCATCGTGCTTGCGATGATCACCATTCGTGACCATCGCCGGCGCGATTGGATCGAACGGCGCGTCAGGCAACCACTGACCTTATCTTGGGGAATTCGTCCCCTGAAGGCTCCGGCGCGCGGCCGGTCCGGCACTCAGCCGACACTGCGCTCGTAGTCAATGAAAGCCGCCCCGGCTCGTGAGTCGGGGCGGCTTTCGTGTTGCCCGGTGAGCGCTCGAAGTGGGGCCGGCGGGCACGGCGGCAACGCTGCTCAGCAGCCGGCTTCGCCGACCGCTCCGGAGATGGCAATCTGGTGGCTGAGGAATTCCGGGATCGTGCCGACGAACTCTGTGTTGTAGGTATCGATCTGGGCCTGGGTGATCGGGTCATTGGCGAAGAGCACCTGCGCGCCCCGGCCAGCCTCTTCGTAGAGGTCGATGGCCGCCTTCGGGTCACCGAGCGGCGACGAGTACGCGTCGAGGACGTGCAGGCCATCCATCCCGGCAAGGAACGCGTCGAGGTCGAGGTTACCGATCTGCTGGTCGCGGATCGCTGCGACGTTGTCCGGGGTCGTGAGCTGAGCGAGCAGCTGGACCGCGAACAACTGTTGGGCTGCAGTGTCGATCGCGTCGCAGTCGACCTGGCCGGCGGGCGTTGACGGGTTGGCGCTGGACGGCGTACCGCTGGACGGCGTGCCGCTGCTGCTGGTGCTGGTGCTGGTGCCGCTGCAGGCTGCGAGGATGACGACCACCAGGGCGGGAATGGCATGTCGGAGTCGCATGGGGGCATCCTAGGGGATTGAGGTGCGTTTGGTCGGGGCGAGAGGATTTGAACCTCCGGCCTCATCGTCCCGAACGATGCGCGCTACCTGACTGCGCCACGCCCCGACCGTCCATCGGGTACCGATGGGAGCCGCAGTCTACCAGCCGTCCCCGCTAACCGTCGATGGCGGCCAGGGTGAGCTGCGCCAGCCGCTCCCACTCCCCCGCGTGCGCAACCGGGACCACCACCCAGGCCTTCATCGGTCGCCCCATGCCAGACGGATCGAAGGGGTGCGCCCCCTCGAGACGCAGCGCCTCGGCGTGGGCTTCGCCGATCAGCTTGAAGGTCATGGCGTCGCCATGGAGGCCGGCGAGCGCCTTGCCATGGAGCTTGAGGGTGGGCATGCCGAACATTGTGCTGGCCTTGACGCCCCGGGCAGCGAGGTGCGCGGCGACCCGCTCATAGTGACGCACGGTCTCGGGCGAGGCCTCCCGGCGGTCCATCGGATGAGCGTAGCGCTTCCCCCTACACTGCGCCGCATGTCATGGCTGACCGATGCGGATCGGCGGCTGATCGGCCTCACCTGGCTGGTCAAGCTGGCCATCCTGGTGGTGGGTGCCGTGGCCTATGTGGCCTTCCGCAACGGCTCGATCAACGATCCGCGCGACCTGCTGCAGATCTGGAGCCACTGGGACGCGCCGCACTACCTGGACCTGATCGTCTTCGGCTATCGCGCCACCGATGCCGGGGACCTGGTCGGCCCGAATGGGTACCGGTCCATCTATCCCGGCGACCTGCCGCTCTACATCGTCTTCTACCCGCTCTTTCCCTGGCTGGGCTCGATCGTGAATTTCCTGGTCGGGGACCCGCTGGCGAGCGCTTTCGTCGTCACCACCGTGGCATCGATGTTCGTCGCCCCGCTCCTCCACCGGCTGGTGCGCCACGACGAGGAGCCGGCGGTGGCGCTGCGCGCCGCGTGGTTCCTCCTCATCTTCCCGACCGCCTACTTCCTGCACATCGGCTACACCGAGGCGCTCTTCATGGCGCTGGTGCTCGGCTCCTTCCTGGCGGCGAGGACCGAGCGCTGGTGGCTGGCTGGAGCGCTGGGCGGCCTCGCCGCGCTGACGCGCGCGAACGGGCTGATCCTGATCCCGGCGCTGGCTGCCGA
>JALYNS010000165.1 GCA_030773035.1 Chloroflexota bacterium | reverse complement strand
GGTGTGGGTCGAGGGCCCATCGGCGCTGGCCAGGACCCTGTCAGGCGTGGCATTCGGCGACCTGGTGAGCGTGTATCTCGCAGTCCTCTATCAGACCGACCCGACCCCGGTTACACTCTTGTCAATGTTGAAGCAGCGGCTCGCTCGGTCGACGGACTGACGGGCGCCGACGGTAGCGGCGCCGGGTGCCGGCGCCGGGAGGGTACGCAACGGTGCACTCGAGCATGATCGGCAAGGTCGAGAAGGCGATGCGCTACGCGCACGAGCCGGACCGGGTGAAGGTCTCGCAGTTGACCGCCAACTTCTCCGGCGACAACGGATCCCACACGATCTCCCTCGACGCCGATCAATGGCACTGCGACTGCCACCTCTTCGAGTCTGCCGGCGGCTGCTCGCATACCCTCGCGATTCAGAAGATGCTCGACCCGATGCTCTCCGACGCCGCGAAGGAGACGCCGCTCTACGGCCGCCAGGAGGCCGTCGTCCCGGCGTAGGGCCTTCCCTTCGTCAGGGTCCGAGGCCCGCCGCGCGACGTTGCCGGCGGGCCGTCTGCTAGGATCGGGCGGTTACCAACTGAAGACCGCGTCGGGTGCCGTGGCCGCAAGGACCACGGGTCAATGGAGAAGCCGGTGAGATGCCGGCGCTGTCCCGCAACTGTATCCGCCCCGCGCCGCCCCATCGGGCGCGCGAGGACGGGAGCCAGGTCGCCAGCTCGAACGCGATGTCCACCCCCCTCGCGTGAAAGGGAACGGCATCAACATGGCTCCCCGTCTTCGGCTTCCCCTCCTCCAGCTCCTCCTCGCCCTGCTCCTCGCTGCCTGCGCGCCTGCCTCGAGCGGCAATCCTGGCACCTCGCTGCTGCCGTCTGCCAGCACCGCACCCAGTGCTCCACCTGACATCGTCTACCCCCTCACCCTGACCGATGACGCCGGGCGGTCCGTCACCCTGCCGGCCGCCCCGACGCGTATCGTCAGCCTCGCCCCCTCCAACACCGAGATCGTGTGTGCGCTGGGCGCGTGCGACCGCCTGGTCGGGGTCACCGATATCGACGATTACCCGGCGCAGGTGACCGATGTCGCGCATGTCGTGATCGGCGCCGTGGTCGATATCGAGAAGGTGGTGGCCGCCCAGCCGCAGCTGATCCTGGCGGCCGGCAACGGGCTGACGCCCAGCGCGGTCGTCGACCGGCTGAGCGGGTTGGGGTATCCCGTGCTAGTTCTCTACCCGGAGACCGTCGACGAGCTCTACGCCGATATCGAGCTAGTAGGCCGCGCGATCGATGCCGAATCGATCGCGGAACCCCTCCTGACCGACATGCGGGCACGAGCCCAGGCCGTGGTCAATGCAGTAGCCGGAGAGGACCGGCCACTGACCTTCTACGAGGTGGGCGTCTTCGAAGGGAGCATCTACACCGCGGGCAGGGATTCGTTCCTGGCCTCGCTCATCTCCCTCGCCGGCGGTGATCCGATCACCGGCGACCCGGCCTCGACCGCGATCCAGCTCGAGGACCTGATCGCTGCCGATCCGGAGCTGATCCTGCTCGGCGATGCGGCCTACGACCCGTCCATCACCGCGGCAGTCGTGGCCGCCCGGACCGGGTGGAGCGAGATGAGTGCGGTCATCAACGGTCGGATCGTGATCATGCTCGACGACATCGTGATCACGCGCCCCGGGCCGCGGATCGTGGATGGGCTGGAAGCACTGGCCCGAGCAATCCACCCGGACCTCGTGCCGTAGCCCGATGCGCGCCACCGCAACCGCCTCGACCACCACCGCAAGACCGGTCGCCCTGGGCCCGTCGCTGACCCGTGCCCTGGTGGTGCTCGGCGGGGGCGGGGTTGTACTCGGCGCAGTGACGGTGGTGGCCGTTGCGATCGGCTCGCACGGCGTGGCGATTGGCGACACGTTCGCCATCCTGGGCCACCGGCTGCTGGGCCTGCCGCTGGCGCAGCCGTTGATCCCGGGCGACGAGTCGATCATCTTCGACGTGCGCCTGCCGCGGGTGCTGACCGCCATGCTCGTCGGCGGCGGGCTGGCCCTGGCGGGCACCGTCTTCCAGGCGATCCTGCGCAACCCGATGGCCGACCCGTACATCATCGGCACCGCTGCCGGTGCCTCTCTGGGCGCCATCGCTGGCCTGATGGCCCCGATGCTGGTGCCCGCCCTGGTGATCGGCGCGGGCAGCAGCTGGCTGGGGCTGGGCGCGGTCCAGGTCATGGCCTTCGCCGGCGGCCTCGGCACGGTGCTGCTGGTGTACGCCGTGAGCCGCGCCAATGGGCGGGCGCCGGCGGTGACCCTGCTGCTGACCGGGTACGCGGTCTCATCGGTCCTGGCTGCCGGGGTGGCGCTCCTCATGTTCTTCTCCGGGCAGCGCCTGAACGCGATCTTCAGCTGGCTGATGGGCTCGCTGGCGGCGGCCGAGTGGACCAACCTTGCCTTCGCGGCTCCGATCCTGGTCATCAGCGCCACCCTCCTCATCGGTCGCTGGCGAGGCCTCAACCTCTTCCTGCTCGGCGATGGCGCGGCCGCCCACCTCGGGGTGAACGTGGAGCGCGAGAAACTGGTGCTGACGATGCTCGCGACGCTGGCGACCTCGACCGTGGTTGCCATCTCGGGGACGATCGGCTTCGTGGGGCTGGTGGTGCCGCACGTGCTGCGCCTGGCGATCGGGCCCGATCATCGGCTGCTGCTACCGGCGAGCGTCCTGTACGGAGCCGCCCTGCTGGCCCTCGCCGACCTGGGGGCGCGGCTGGCGGGCGGGATCCCGGTGGGAATCGTGACCGCATTGATCGGCGCGCCCTTCTTCATCTGGCTGCTGCGCCGCTCGCACCTGCTGCGCCCGGTCGTGACGCTGTGACGGTTGCCGCGAAGGCAGAGCCGCTGGCAGCCCTGAAGGGCGTCTCGTTCGCATATCCACTGCCTGGTGGACGACGCCGCGAAGTCCTGCGCTCGCTCGATCTGAGCTTGCCGCGCGGGGAGCTGGTCGCGCTGGTCGGGACCAACGGCAGCGGCAAGACGACCCTCCTGCGCCTGCTGACCGGGGTCCTGAAGCCAGACGCTGGCGAGGTGCGCTTCGACGACCGGCCCCTGCACGCCTGGCGCCGCATCGACCTCGCACGGCGTGTGGCGGTGCTGCCGCAGCAGCTCGACCTGCCCGCGGGCTTCACCGGCGCCGAGCTTGTGGCGATGGGCCGAGCGCCACATGCCCGACGCCTCTTCGCCACCACCGCGGACGACGAGCGTGCGGTCGCACGGGCACTCGTTGACGCGGATGCCGCGGACCTTGCCGACCGCCCGGCAGAGGAGCTCTCCGGCGGTGAGCGCCAGCGGCTGCTGATTGCGATGGCGCTGGC
>JALYNS010000164.1 GCA_030773035.1 Chloroflexota bacterium | reverse complement strand
GACCAGACAGGTGCGGGAGGCGCGCCAGTCGAGCGCTCGGATCGCATCGGGGATCGGGATGGCGATGGGCTGGCATGGCGCCGGGTTCACCGGGTCGGGCGAGGTCCGCATCGGCAGCGTCGCGTCGGTCGAGTTGACCGGCGAAGGGACGGTGCGGGTCCTGACCGCGCAGACCGAGATGGGCCAGGGCACCAAGACCATCTTCCCGCAGCTGGTCGGCGGTGAGCTGGGCCTGGAGGACGATGCGGTCGAGGTCGCTCCCCAGGACACCAGCATCGTGCCCGACTCCGGTCCGACGGTCGCCTCTCGCACGGCGATGGTGGTGGGCGGCCTGATCATCAAGGCGGCGCGCCGGCTGCGTGCGCAGGTCGAGGCGGTCACCGGTCGGGCATTCGCAGATTCGTACCGGGAGTTCGCGATGGAACACGGTGGGCTGCGCGTCGACGAGCGCTTCGAGCCGTACCCCAACGTGCACTTCGACGATGCCACCTACACCGGGGATGCATACCCGACCTTCGGCTGGGCCTGCGCGGTGGCACGCGTCGAGGTGGACCTGGATACCGGCGAGGTGACGGTTCGCGACGTTGTCTCGGCCGATGACGCCGGCCGCATCATCCATCCGGTGCTGGCCGAAGGACAGGTCGAGGGCGGCACGCTGCAGGCGGTCGGCTACGCCACGATCGAGGAGATCAAGCTGGTCGACGGTCGCTACCTCAACGACCGATTGGCCACCTACATCATCCCGACCGCCCTCGACGCACCGCGTATCCAGGCGATCCTGGTCGAGAAGCCCTTCCCGGGCGCGCCGCACGGCGCCAAGGGGATCGGCGAGCTGCCGATGGACGTCGGGGCGCCGGCCGTGGTGGCCGCCATCCACGACGCGACCGGGGTCTGGATCCACGACCTGCCGGCCACGCCGGAGCGCATCCTGGCGGCCATGACCGGTGCTCCGACTCCCGCGCCGCCTGGAGTCAGTGCGCCCGCCGCGGAACGAGGCGCGGCGTGAGCTATCGGTTCGTGGTCAATGGCGACCCGGTGGAGGTCGAGGTACCCGGGATGCGCCGCCTGCTCGACGTGCTGCGCGAGGACCTTGCCCTGACCGGTACCAAGGAGGGCTGCGGCGAGGGCGAATGCGGTGCCTGCAGCGTGCTGCTCGACGGCGCCGTCGTCGACTCGTGCCTCGTGCCGATCTGCCAGGTCGACGGCGCGAGCGTGCGGACCGTCGAGGGGCTGGGGGGCATCGGGCGGCTCAACGACCTGCAGGCCGCCTTCCTCGAGACCGGAGGCGCACAGTGCGGGATCTGCACGCCCGGCATGCTGATGGCGGCTGAGGCGCACCTGGCGGCCAACGGGGCGACCACTGACGAAGCCATCCGCGAGGCGATCGCCGGCAACCTGTGTCGCTGCACCGGGTACACCAAGATCGTGGAGGCGATCGCGTTGGCAGCCGAACGGCGGCGTGCATCTGGCCACGACCCCGCCTGACCGATGCCCGCCGAACCGCCCGTATCGTCTCCGCGCACCCTGCCCGAGGCACTCGCGCTCCTGGCCGCCGATAGCTACCGGCCAGTCGCCGGCGGGACGGACCTGCTGGTCCAGATCACCGGTGAGCTGGGCGAACCGCCGGCCCGGGTCATGGACATCTGGCACCTCGACGAGCTGCGCGGCATCCGTCTGGAGTCGAACGCGCTCGTGCTGGGCGCCCTGACGACCTACAGCGAGATGCGTCGCTCGCCGCTGGTGGCCGAGTTCCTGCCCGCCTTCGGAGAGGCGGCGGCCACGATCGGCGCCGCCCAGATCCAGAACCGCGGCACGATCGGCGGGAACGCGGCCAACGCCTCGCCGGCCGGCGACATGCTGCCACTGCTCCTGGCGTGCGACGCGCAGCTGGCCGTGGGGTCTGCCAGCGGTGAGCGTCGGGTCGCAGCCGGGGAGTTCTGGCCGGCCTATCGGCGCACGGCGCTGGCTCCCAACGAGCTGTTGCTCCGCATCAGCATCCCGCTCGTGACGGACCGCCAGGTCCGCTTCCGCAAGGTCGGCACGCGGCGTGCCCAGGCGATCAGCAAGGTGGTGATGGCACTCGCCTGGCGCGCCGACGAGGACGCCACCGAGTGGCACGATGTTCGGCTCGCCCTCGGCTCGGTTTCTGCCACTCCGATCCGGGCCCCGGGTACCGAGGCCGTGCTCGAGGGTTCGTCGCCGAACGAGGCCACGGCGGATCGCGCAGCGTCGACGCTGGCGTCGGAGCTCAACCCGATCGACGACGTGCGCTCGAGCGCCGACTATCGTCGCGCCGTGGCGGCTCGGGTGCTGCATCGCCTCCTGCGCGAGGCGGGCGGCTGGTAGTGACAGCCATCGAGGTGACCGGGCCGGAGGCTGAACATACCGCCGAGGTTCTGACCCCGGCCGCTCTCGAATTCCTTGGCGATCTGCATCGGTCCTTCAACCCGCGACGGACCGAGCTCCTCGCCGCCCGCGTCGAGCGCCAGCGGCTCCTCGACGACGGCGGGCTCCCCGACTTCCTGCCTGAGACCGCGGCAATCCGCAACGATCCGGAGTGGCGCGTCGCCCCGGCCCCGGCTGACCTCGACGACCGACGGGTGGAGATCACCGGCCCGGTCGAGCCCAAGATGATGATCAACGCCCTGAACTCGGGCGCGCGCGTCTTCATGGCCGATTTCGAGGACTCGCTGTCTCCCACGTGGAGCAATGTCGTGACCGGCCAATGGGCGGTGCGGGAGGCCGTGCGCCGCCGGCTCACCTTCCAGACCGACGCGAAGGCGTACGCCCTCAACCCGCAGATCGCGACGCTCGTCATCCGGCCGCGGGGCTGGCACCTCGAGGAGGCCCACCTCCGGATCGCCGGCTCCCCCATTTCGGCCAGCCTGTTCGACTTCGGGCTGGCCTTCTTCCACAACGCCCGAGAGCAGGTGGAGCGTGGCTCCGGCCCGTACTTCTACCTTCCCAAGCTCGAATCGCACCTCGAGGCTCGTCTCTGGAACGACGTCTTTGTGGCGGCACAGGATGCCCTCGACGTCCCGCGCGGCAGCGTGCGGGCCACCGTCCTCATCGAGACGATCCTGGCTGCCTTCGAGATGGACGAGATCCTCTGGGAGCTTCGCGAGCACGCATCGGGCCTGAATGCCGGTCGCTGGGACTACATCTTCAGCCTGATCAAGAAGTTCCACTCCCGGGCCGACATGGCCCTCCCCGATCGGGCCCAGGTGACGATGGCGGTCCCCTTCATGCGCGCCTACCAGCAGCTCCTGGTGCGAACCTGCCATATGCGCGGCGCCCACGCCATCGGCGGGATGAGCGCCTTCATCCCGAACCGTCGAGAGCCGGAGGTGACCGAGAACGCCCTCGCCAGGGTCCGCGAGGACAAGCAGCGTGAGGCCGACGACGGCTCAGATGGAACGTGGGTCGCCCACCCGGACCTGGTTCCGGTGGCCCGCGACGTCTTCGACGCCGTCCTTGGAGACCGGCCGAACCAGAAGAACAGGCTTCCCGATGGCGAAGCCACGGCCCGTGATCTCCTGGACGTTCGGGTTGACGGCGGGCAGGTCACCGAGGCCGGCGTCCGTACCAACATCAGCGTCGCGCTCCAGTACCTGGCATCTTGGCTTGCCGGGAACGGGGCTGCGGCGATCAGCAACCTGATGGAGGACGCCGCCACCGCGGAGATCAGCCGCTCGCAGCTCTGGCAGTGGCGGGTCCATGCGGTCGCGCTCGACGACGGCAGGCCGATGAGCGCGGACCTCTACTCGGCGATCCGCGACGAGGAGCTCGCCACGCTGCAGGCATCCGCCCCGTCATACCGCTGGACCGATGCCGTCGGGCTGCTCGATACGCTGGTCCTTGCCGACCATTTCGCCGATTTCCTGACGCTTGCCGCATACCTCGTGCTCGAGAGGAACGTGGACGGTGGTTGACACCGCTTGACCGGCCCCACGCGCTAGGCTGCACCGGTGCGCCCCTTGAAGGTCGGCCTGGTGCTTCCCATGCTCGAGGACCCGCCAACCGGCGAGAAGATTCCGTGGGCCACCATTCGTGGTCAGGCGCTGCTGGCCGAGGAGATGGGCTTCGACACGGTGCTGATCCCCGACGAGCTGCTCTGGCGCCCTGCGAACTGGCCGGCGCCGCGTGGCTTCTGGGAGTGCGTCTCGATGACAGCGGCGGTTGCCGCGGCAACCTCTCGTATTGAGATCGGCACCTGGGTTCTGTCGGCCCTGCACCGAAATCCCGGGCTGACCGCCAAGATCGCCGAAACGATCGACGAGATCAGCGGCGGCCGATTCCTCCTCGGATTGGGGTCGGGCCACGCCGGCAAGCAGGGTGAGGCGTTCGGCTATCCCCTCGACCGCACCATCGGCCGCTACGAGGAGGCCTTACAGATCATCGTTCCGCTGCTGCGCGAGGGTCGTGCCGACTTCCACGGCGAGTTCCATACCGCAGTCGACCTGTTGGCCCGACCCCGCGGCCCGCGCCCCGGACAGATCACCATCATGCTCGGGGCACACGGGCCGCGCACCATGCGGCTGGCTGCCAGACACGCCGACATCTGGAGCGCATATGCCACCGAGAGCAGCCTTCCCGCCGCCTTTGAGCCGATGTTGAAGGCGCTGGACGAGGCATGCGCCGACGTCGGCCGCGACCCTGCCAGCCTGGGCCGATCGATCGGGGTGGTCGTCGAGCCGACTGACGACTCCGGCGCCGAGGCCGCCGACATGGGAATCCCAATCCGAGGTACCCCCACGGAGATCGCAGACACGTTCAAGGTCTTCGCCGGCATGGGTGTCACTCGGCTCGAGGTGCTCCTCTGGCCGGACACGGGGCCAGTCGTCCAGGCGTTGGCCCCGGTCCTTGCCGCCCTGGACGGCTGATCGCAGCAGGCTGCTACGTCAGACGACGCTCCACGAAGGAGCCCGCGCCACGCCGCCCCACGAAGGTGCCGTCGCGGATCACAGGCTGGCCACGCAACAGGACGGCGCGGATCGCCCCGCGCACGCTGCGCCCCTCATAGGGCGTGAAGTCGCCGATGTGGTGGAGCTCGGCCTGGCGGATGGTGCGCGAGGCCTGGAGATCAAAGAGGACCAGGTCCGCATCGCGCCCCACCTCGATCGCGCCCTTGGATGACAGGCCGAAGAGCCGCGCCGGCGTCGTGGCCAGCAGGTCGACCATGCGCTCCACGCTGATCCGGCCTCCCGCTACCCCCTCGTCGTAGACGACGGGGAGCAGCGTCTCGATCCCCGGCGCCCCGTTGCTGATCTGCGGAAAGGGGGGCGCGGGAACGCGTTTCTCGACCGCCAACCGGTCCGGGACGTGGTCGGTCGCCACAAGGTCAAGGCCGCCCGCCCGCAGTCCCAGCCACAAGGCCTCGCGATCCGCCTCTGACCGCAGCGGCGGCGAGATGACACTACGGATGACCTCGGCCTCGTCGGGTGCCTCGTAGCGCGCATCGGTGAGGGTCAGATAGTGCGGGCATGTCTCGGCGTAGACCGGCCAGCCCCGCGCCTTGGCGGCCGCCACCTCCGCGAGTGCATCCGCGCACGAGAGGTGGACGACGTAGACCGACGCGTCCGCAGCCCTGGCCAGGGCTATCGCCCGATGGGTCGCCTCCGCCTCCGCGTATGTGGGGCGGGTCAGCGCATGATGGCGACAGGCGACATTGCCGCGCGCCAACGCGTCCGCTACAAGAGCATCGATGACGGTGGCGTTCTCGCAGTGGACCTGCAGCATGCCCCCGTTGCGGCCCATGGCTCGCAGCGCCTCGAACAGTCGCTTATCGGGCAGGCGAAAGTCGTAGACCATGAACGCCTTGGCGGTGGGGATGCCGGCGGCGATCAGATCCGGCAGCTCTGCCACCGGATCGGCCTGCTGGCCGGAGATGACCGCCGACAGGCCGAAGTCGACCGCCGATTCCCCCGCGGTTCGGGCCTGGAACTCTCGCACGCCGGCCATGAGCGAGGCTGAGCCTTCCTCGGAGATGCCGGTCCCCGGGTTGTTGAAGGCGAGGAAGGTGGTTGTGCCGCCAAAGGCAGCAGCCACTGAATCGGCGAAGAATCGGTCCGGCTCGTCATCGGTCGGTAGCCGGGTATGCGTGTGGACGTCGATGCAGCCCGGCAGGACCAGCAGGCCGCTGGCGTCCAACGCAGGGGTGTCAGCGTGCGCTGCGGCAAGGCCCGCACCGATGGCGGAGATGCGGCCGTCGGAGATCGCCACATCCGCCGGAAACGAGCGCTCCGCGGTCACGACCGTCCCACCAGCGACGATCAGGTCGATCACATGCCCTCGGTGATCTCGATCTCCTGGGCTCCCTCCCACAGGACCCGGCGGCCAAGCTCTCCCAGTTGCGCTGCGCCATCGACCACGGTGGCGAAATGGTTGCCGGCCAGCGGCCCGACCCGCGACGAGAAGCTGCACGCTCCGTACGGGAAGAGGATCTCGCACTCCGACAGGTCGCCGACGTAGATCAGCAGATCGCCCGGCGCCGGGTGCGAGGTGTGGTTCTCGTAGCCGACCTCCGGACGTCGGTCGCCGAACGGGACCCAGGTCCCCTCCCCGCTCCATTTGCAATGGATGAGCTGTGAGCGGATCGGCAGCCAGGGGAGCAGCGCCTCGCGCGTGCGGGGGGCGTCCTCCTCCCATCGGGCGGTAAAGTGGAGGTCGCCAACCCGGATCGTCAGGTCCGCCATGCGTGGAGGATAGCAGTGGCCGATCCCCGCCCGACTATCTCGACCCACGTGCTGGACCTGGAGCTCGGCGTGCCGGCTGCCGGGCTGCCCGTGGCGCTCTTTCGCCTGGAGGAGGACGGCCGCCCGGAGCTGCTG
>JALYNS010000163.1 GCA_030773035.1 Chloroflexota bacterium | reverse complement strand
GCTGCAGCTGGATCACATGAGACCGATCCGGGCTCGCCAGGCGGAGCCACGGGTCGTCGGCGCGGACCGGGACGAGAGAGGCCCCCGCCAGCAGCAGGAGCAGCCCCAGGGCCGGGCCCGCGCGGCGCAGGCCGGCGCGCAAGGTGGCCCGGCTCGGGGCCCACGAAGTGCTACTCGTCATCGCGGTCCAGGGTCAGCAGCGAGCGAGCCGCGCTGACCGCGACCATCACGCCGATCCCGATCAGCAGCCCGCGGAAGACACCCGCCAGCGGCACCGCGCGAACCCATCCGGCGCTGGCCGACAGCCAGTCCCCCGCCTGACCACCGATCGGCAGCAGGAGCACGATGACGATCGCTGCGGCGCCGGCCATGACCCCGGTCTCCCGGGCCCGCAGGGCAAATCCGCGCCGAAAGGCGCCGAGCAGGAAGACGAAGAGGAGCGCGAAGAGCGAAGCTGCGATCGGCGCCAGCAGCGCAGCCACCAGCCACAGCACCACCGGGTCCGAGCTCCCGCTGGAGCCTGGTCGGAGGCCTGCCAGCAGCACAGCCCCCATTCCGCCCAGCAGCACGATCGCGCCGATCGCGTCGCCGGTGCCCTGGGCCAGGCCACGAGCGTGATGTGCCATCAGCGTGGCGCCGCCCCCCACCGCGGCAGCGGCGGCCAGCAGCACGAGGAGCTCATTCAAGGCGCCGGCGGCATCCCCGAGCGATGGGTTGACGATCAAGAGGTCGAGCAGCACCAGCAGCCCGCTGACGAGGGCGACCCCGGCGATCAGCGAGCGGCGCATGGAGGTCAGCGGCCCGCCAGGAACTCGGCCACCTGGGGCCCGCCGGCCCAGGCGGCGAGCGATCCAACCAGCAGCACGCCGATCACGGTCCAGATGAGCCGATTCGCGGCGAGCACCGAGGCGCGCGCATGGCTGCTCGCCGCGATCTCGCCGGCCGCCTGGAAGAGCTCCGGGCCGATCAGGCTTCCGTCACCGTTCAGCAACGGCCCGGCCGCCTGGCCGGCGCTCGCGGTCGCGGCGAGGCTCCATTCGGCGTCCCCGAGGACCCCATCCAGCATCAGCAGCCCTTCCTCGGCCAGACCACCGGCGACAACGGCCACGCCGTGGGTGTGCGCGCTGGCAAGGGCCGCGGCGGCGGCCACCGCCCTCCCCTCGCCGAGATACGCCACGCTCGACGCGGCGGCGCGTTCCGGCGTGGCCGTGCGCTGGTGGGCGTCTGCCAGGGCGGACTCGGCCAGGATGGCCGCTACCGGGTCATTCGTCGTCACCAGCAGGGGAACTCCGGCCCGAGCCGCCGCCTCGGCCACGTATTCGAGCAACGGCAGGGCGCCGAGCGTCTGAAAGCGGTCGAATGCTGCCGCCGCCCGCACCACGCCGGCTCCTCCCAGGGAGACCGCCGCGTCCGCCCCGGACTCGGCGGCAAGGGCCATCGCGCGCCCGACCTCCGCCAGGCGTCCAAGGTCGGCGGCCGACCAGCGGGCGCTGGGCCGGGCAAGCAGCGACAGCAGGACGAGCAGGACGAGCAGGATCGCGACGGTCGGGGCGGGCCCCAGGCGCATCGAGGATGACCCGACCGCGTCGCTCAGGACGCGGACCAGCTGCGCCGCGAGCTCGCCGAGGTTCGGCATCTCAGGGCCGGTCGTCCGAGCGCTGGCGCGCCAGCCGTGCGGCGAGTCGCTCATAGGTCGCCGGGTCGTCGATCGCCTGGCGCAGCATCCCGTAACGCCGTGGGCCGAGGAGCGGGCCGAGGAGAGGACCCAGGAAGATCGCTCCCTGCCGAATCAGCGGCAGGAAGGGCCGGTGGGCGTCGAGCAGGATCGCTGCCGGACCGCCGACCCCGCGGCGCTCGAGCTGATCGGCCAGCGCATCGGCCTGCTTCGACGTCAGACTCTCCGACGGCACGCCCGACCCTCCCTGCGAGACACCTGATTCGGTCCGGACACGCATGGCCGCTCGCTCGACAACCTCACCCCGGGTTCGCGGCGGCCTCCGGCAGATGCACACGCGGGAGGCGGTCACGGAGGGCGGTCGTCACTTCGTAGTTGATGGTGCGTCGCTGGGCGGCGACCTCATC
>JALYNS010000162.1 GCA_030773035.1 Chloroflexota bacterium | reverse complement strand
CGTTGCCAGCGACATCGGGGGGATCTCCGAGTCGGTCATCGATGGCCAGACCGGGTGGCTGGTGCCTCCCGGGGATGTCGACGCGCTTGCGTCTGCGCTCTCCGACGCGCTGGCGCTCTCCGGTGCCAAGGGCTCGTCGCGCCGAGCGGCGCTCGTGCGCCGGGCCCGCTCCAAGGCTCGCGACCAGGATGTCGACGCGATGGGCCGCAGGACGCTGGCCGCCTACCAGTCATTGATCGAGAGCTGACGAGATGTTGCAGGGATGGAGTCCTCTCGCTCTCGGCGCCGGCGCAATCGTGGTGCTGCTGGCCGCCGCGTTGCTCGCGCGGCTGATTTCGAGGTGGGCTGCCTGGGAGCCCGCGGGCCCGATCGCACTGATCGCCGCCGCCCCCATCATCCCGCGGGTCCCACTGCTGTTCAGCCTCTCCCTCGACGACCTGCTGCCGCTCCTCGGCCTCGGCATGCTGCTGTGGCGACTGCCGGTCCCGAGATTCACCAACGATCGGATCCTGCGCGCCGTCCTGGTGGCGGTCGCCGTTGCCACCCTGGCACGGATCGCCTCCGCGCTGGTCAACGGTGGGGACCCGCAGGGCGCGGCCGTCATGCTCATCAAGGCAGTCGCTCGGCCTGCCCTCCTGGTCGGGATCGCCGCATACGCGGCAGTGTCGATGCCCGCAGATCTCCGACGTCGCTTCGTTGGGGTCTTCGTCGCATCGGTCGGCACATTCGAGGCTGCCTTTGGCCTGGTCGCCTTCGCCCTGCCCCTTCCCGGCGGCGCGGGGATCGAGGCTGCGCGACAGCTGACGACGCTGTACGGCGTGTGCCCCGGGCGGATCAGCGGAACGCTTGGCCTCTCCCCCAACCACCTCGGCGCCGTGTTCGTCGTCACGCTTCCCTTCACGGTCGGTCAGGCGGTGACCAGGGCGGGGTGGCCACGGTTGGCGTGGACGCTGGCTGCAGGGCTGCAGGTGGCTGCCCTGGTGCTGACGTTCACCCGGTCCTCAATCGTGTTGGGCGTGGTGCTCACCGTCCTCCTGCTCATCTACTATCGAAAGGTCCTCCTCCTCGCGCTGGTGACCGCGGTGTCCACGGTTCTCGTCTTCGCAGTTCTGTCGCTGGGCTGCGTGACGAGCTCGGGCGGGCACGGACTCCCGGCCGATCCCGGCTCGCTCCTGGGTGGGCGATTCACGGACGGCAATGATCGCCTGGCGCTGTGGTGGTCGGCGGGCCGCATGATGTTCGACCATCCGATTGCCGGGGTCGGGCTGGGCTCGATGGCAGCGACGCTGAACGCCGAGCCGGAGCGGTACAGTCGCACGCCGTTCGGTCCCGCGACGAGCTCGGCTCACAACACCATCCTTCTCGCCGGTGCCGAGACCGGTATTGTCGGCGCCCTGGCAGCGATCGCGATCAACGTCGGTCTCGTGCTCCTCGCCGTTCGGTGCGCGTGGCGCGGGCGCAAGTGGCGCGACCCGCTCCTCATCGCCGCCGGCCTCGCCATGGGCGGCTACCTGGTCCAGGGCATGGTCAACAACCTGTTCGAGGTCGGGGCAACGAGTGCCCTCCTGGCGCTGGTGGTCGGTGCCTTTGCGGCGGGCACGGATGCCGGCGAACCGACCGGCGGCGGCTCGCCTCGCGCCCCCGACGCGGCACCGCTGGGATCCTGACGTGTCGCTCCAATCGGCCGGACCCGTCGTCCCGGCCGCTGTCGCCATCTGCGTTCTTCTTGCCGGCGCGCTCGTGGCGCGCATCCTCTCCCGATGGGCCAGCTGGGAGCCCGCCGGTCCGATCGCGCTCATCGCAGCCGCCCCCGTTCTGCCCAGCGTCCCTCTCGTCGCCAGCCTCTCGGCCGAAGACCTGCTGCCACTGCTGGGGCTCGGCATGCTCATCTGGCGGCAGCCGGTCCCGAGCATCGCGAGCGACCGGATCCTGCGCTGGATCCTGGTAGGCGTGGCGATCGCGACCGCGGCGCGCATCGCGACCGCCTTCGTCAACGGTGATGTCCTGGGGGGCAACCTCAACATGCTGGCCCAGGCGATCGGACGACCGATTGTCCTCGTCGGGATCGCGGGTTACGTGGCCATCGCGGCGCCCGAGCGATTTCGACATCGAGCTGTGGCCGCCTCAGTGGCCGCGGTCGGCACCTTCGAGGCCGCCTTTGGGCTGCTCGGTTTCCTCGTTCGGCTTCCCGGTGGTGCTGGCCTCGAGGCGGCGCGTCAGCTGACGAGCCTGTATGGCGTATGCCCCGGGCGCATTACGGGGACGCTGGGGCTGTCGGCCAACCACCTCGGCGCCCTCTTTGTGCTGAGCGTCCCCGTCACGCTCGGCCTGGCCGTGTCAGATGCAGGCTGGCGAAGGTGGGCCTGGGCAGCCGCCGCCGCGATCCAGGCTGCGGCGCTGGTCCTCACCTTCACGCGGTCGTCGATCCTGCTGGCCG
>JALYNS010000161.1 GCA_030773035.1 Chloroflexota bacterium | reverse complement strand
GGACTTCTCTTCCTGACCGCCTGCCAGTCGGGCGGATCCCCAAGTGCGAGCGCTGGCGAAAGCGCCTCTCAGAGCGCTGCGGCCAGCGCAGGGACCGGGAAGGTCTGTGAGGGCAGCGTGAGCGACTACCTTGCCCGCGTCTGCGACGCCGGGAAGATCGTTGCATTCACCGACCCGGCCTACCCGCCCCAATCGTCCCTGAACGCCGCAACGGGCGAGTACGAGGGCTTCGACATCGACGTGACCAAGGAGATCGCCGCGCGACTGGGAGTCGACGTGGAGTTCACGACGCCCGCGTTCGACCTCGTCGTTGCCGGAGGCTGGGCCGAGCGATGGGACATCGCCGTTGGGTCGGTCACCGTGACCGAGGACCGCAAGGCGATCCTCGACTTCACCGTTCCGTACTACTTCACCCCGGCCCAGATGGCGACCTTCACCGATTCGGACGTCCAGAGCATCGCGGACTTCGCGGGCCGGACCGTCTGCGTGGGTGAGGCGACCACCTACCTCGACTGGATGGAAGGGACCCTGACCCTGCCCGCGGAGGCCGGCACCGTTGCCGATCCGCCGGCGGGAATCGTGTCGACAACCCTCCAGACCGACATCGACTGCGCCGACTCCTGGGCCGCCGGCCGCACCGACTTCGACGGCTGGATCAGCTCGACCACGACGGTCGAGGGTGCAATCGCCGACGACTACGCCATCCGGAAGATCGGCGACCCGATCTTCTTCGAGCCGCTCGCCGTCTGCTTCGACAAGTCGGTCGCGGACCGCGGGACGCTCGTCGATGCGGTCAACCTGATCGTCCAGGATATGCACAACGACGGGACGCTGACCGCGCTGAGCATGGAGTGGTTCGACGGGATCGACCTGACCTCGCAGTAGCAATAGTCAAGGACCCGGGCGCAGCCTGACGTAAGCCATGCTGCGCCCGGCCTGAGGCCTTCATGCCAGCAAGAGGCGCCTCGGCATGACAGCTGTGGAGCTCCAGCCTGCGCGGGCGCAGGTCCTGGATGACATCATCGCTGCTCAGCGGCGGCGGCGGCGTTGGTTCCGGGGCCAGTTCATCCTCGTCTGGGTGGTGCTGGTCGGCATCATTGGCGTCTTCCTGGGGTCGACCGGCGACGTCAGCTGGGAATTCATCACCGAGAGTGGTCCGTACATCGTGCAGGGGGCAGGGATCACGATCCTTGTCTCGATCGTTGCGATGGTGCTGGCCGTATTCCTGGCCCTTTTGGGCGCCCTGGGACGGCTGAGCACGAACGCCATCGCCTATTCGCTGGCATCCCTGTACGTCTCGCTCGTGCGCGGGACGCCGCTCCTGGTCCAGATCTACTTCATCTTCTTTGCGCTGCCACAGGCTGGGATCATCCTGGACGCGATCCCCTCCGGCATCATCGCCTTGGGATTCAACTACGGCGCCTACATGACCGAGATCTTCCGAGCCGGCATCCAGGCGGTTCCGCGCAGCCAGCGCGAGGCAGCCCAGGCGCTGGGCATGCCCGAGCGGCTGGCGTTCCGGCGGATCGTCCTGCCGCAGGCCGTCCGCATCGTCATCCCGGCCATCGGCAACGACTTCGTGGCCATGATCAAGGACAGTGCTCTCATCTCTACCATCGGCGTCACGGAGCTGCTCTGGCGAGCACAGCGCATCGGCAGGTCGGAGCACCAGGTGCTTGCTTCGATTGCCATCGCAGCCCTGGTCTACTGGGGCCTCACCATCATCTTCAGCTTCTTCCAGGAGAGGCTCGAGCAGCGCATGGCGCGCGGCGACCGATGAGCGGATATCCGGCGGGGCAGCCGCTGCCACCCCATCTCGGCGAGGTGATCGTCGAGGCCCGCGGCATCGAGAAGTACTTCGGCGACAACCACGTCCTGCGCGGCGTCGACCTGGACGTCAGCCGCCGCGAGGCGGTGATGGTCATCGGCCGATCCGGGAGCGGCAAGACCACGCTCCTGCGATGCCTCAACTTCCTGGAGGAGCCGACCGTGGGGTCGGTTGAGATCGACGGCCTGCGCATTGAGGCTGCTCCCCTCAAGGCGCGCTCGAGGGCTCACCAGGAGCAGATTCGGCAGATCCGGTTGCGCGCATCGATGCTCTTCCAGGAATTCGCCCTCTTCCCGCACATGAGCGTCATCGGGAACTGCATCGAGTCACCAGTCCGGGTGCGCGGCATCCCCCGTCAGGAGGCCGAGGCGCTGGCTGAGAAGTACCTTCAGAAGGTCGGCTTGCTCGACAAGCGCAACGAGTACCCGGCCCGCCTGTCGGGAGGTCAGAAGCAGCGGGTGGCGATCGCGCGAGCCCTCTGCATGGAGCCCAAGGTGCTCCTCTTCGACGAGCCAACCAGCGCCCTGGACCCCGAGCTGATCGGCGAGGTCCTGACCGTGATGGAGGAGCTGGCGCACGAAGGGACGACGATGATCGTCGTCACGCACGAGATGCACTTCGCCCGGGAGGCGGCCGATCGGGTCATCTTCATGGAGGGGGGCGTGATCGCGGAGCAGGGACCTCCGGAGCAGATCCTCGACAGCCCGCAGGAGGACGCGACCAAGCGCTTCCTGCGACGATTCCTGGAGGCCTAGCGGCGCACCCCGTAGACCTGGGCGCGCGGCAGGCGTGCCGCATCCACCTCGGGCAGCACGCGTCGCCTTGCCGGCCGTAGCGCCACGGGGATGTCCTTTGGCTTTCCGCCCTCGCGCGCGATGAGCCAGCGCAGCCCGACGGCCGTCAGCTCGGCACCCCCGGCTCGCCCCGGCTCGATGAATGGCGCCACCACCATGCGTCGCTGGTGCAGCCGCTCGACGGCGAGCTGCATCGCGATCGGATCAACCCCGAGCTCCGCGGCCAGCGGCGCGAGGTCACGCGCCTGGTTCGGCTTGGCGCGCAGGAATCGCACGATGGCGGCATCGAGGTCCGCACCGACGGGTGGGCCGGCCTTGCCGGGCGCGGCCTTGCGCGGCGCGGCCTTGGGGGGCGCAGGCTTGGGCGGCTTCTGGACGGTCACGGCCGGAGGATAGCAGCCGCCCTACGGCTCGACGGGCACGGCCAGCAGAGTGACGGCCAACGGCAGGCCGGCGGCGCGCGCCAGCAGATCGCCCAGCCCGTCGTCCCACTCGGCGTGGAGCGGAAGCCGCACCTGGCGCGTGGCGCCTGCGACCGGGATGTTGATCACCACCGGCAGCGATCCGGGTCGGCCGCGAATGGCGGCGGTCAGCGACTCGATCGCCGGCAGCAACTGCTCCAGGTCGACCTCGCCCGCGAAGCCGATCGAGATCGTGCCGTGCCCGCGCGGTGGCACCTCGCCCTCCGAGGCGACGGCACGCACCGGGACGGCATCGGACGGGGCGGGTGGCTCGTCGCCCGGCTCCACGGGGCGGATGGGGATGGCGGCAGTCGAGCCGGCAACCGAGACGGCCACCGATCCCTCGGCGGGTCCGGCGCCGCGCGGCAGCACGATCGGCGGCGCCCAGGCGGCGGGCTCGCCCGCGGGGACCGGGAGGGGCGCAGCGACATGCCCGTTCCCGTTCCCATTGCCATTCCCCGACCACGATGATGGGCGCGGGCGGCCGCGGGCGAGACGGTCGCGCTCCGCGGCGAAGGCCACCGGACCGAGGCGCACGGCGTCGTCCCAGGCGTGCACCGTCTCGCACAGCAGCTGTGCCGCCTCGTCGCGACGATCGACGCGGCCGGTGATCAGCACCACGGCGTCATCGGCCCGGGCGTTGGCGGTCTCGGCGAAGACCTTGGGGAAGACGACCACCTCGACGCTGCCCTGCAGGTCCTCGATGGTGGCTACCAGCATGGTCGAGCCCGCGCGGGTGATCACGCGGCGGGTCGACTGGATGATGCCTCCCAGCGTCACCTTGGCCTGGTCGCTCTCCTCGGCCAGGTCGCCGGTGTAGGCGGTGACGTACTCGGGCAGCAGGTCGGCGATGTCACCCAGCGGATGCTCGGAGAGGTACAGCCCCAGCAGCTCCTTCTCCCAGCGCAGCCGCTCCTTGCGCGGGACCTCGTCCTCGTCCACCGCCGGCTCGCCCGAAGCTCCGACCGGCGAAAGGGGCGGCTCCACTGCCGCGAACAGGTCGAAGAGGGTCCCCTGCCCCGCCGCCACGTCGCGCTGGTGGCGGGCCGCGGACTCCAGGGCGACATCCAGCCGACCGAGCAAGGCACCCGGCGTCCCGAGCGAGGCCATCGCGCCCGCCTTGATGAGCGACTCGACCACGCGCTTGTTGACGGTCCGCAGGTCCACGCGCCGGCACAGGTCGTCGAGCGAGGCGAAGGGCCCAACCGCATCCGACACGTC
>JALYNS010000160.1 GCA_030773035.1 Chloroflexota bacterium | reverse complement strand
GCGCCCGGTCGACCATGATCTTGCTGGCGCGGAACGTGTCGCGGCGATGGAGCAGGTGGACCTTGGTCGCGAAGCGCGTCAGGTAGGTGGCCTCCTCGAAGGCCGTGTCGCCACCACCGACCACGGCGATCTCGCGGTCGCGGAAGAAGAAGCCGTCGCAGGTGGCGCAGGCGCTCACGCCGCGGCCGCGGAAGTGCTCCTCGGAGGGAAGCCCTATCCACAGTGCGGAGGCGCCGGTGGCCACGATGACGGCATCGGCCAGGTACTCGTCGTCGCCGACCCACAGGTGAAATGGCCGCTCGCTGAAGTCGACGCGCGTCACGTCCTTGTCGATGAGCGTGCTCCCGAAGCGCTCAGCCTGGTCACGCCACAGCTGCATCAGCTCAGGGCCCTGGATGCCGCCCGGGAATCCGGGGTAGTTCTCCACGTCGGAGGTGATCATCAGCTGGCCGAGCGGCGTGTTGCCGGCGAAGACCATCGGCTCGAGGTTGGCGCGCGCGGCATAGATGGCTGCGGTCAGCCCGGCAGGGCCGGAGCCGATGATCGCGACCTTGTGGTGTCGGGTATCGGTGTGGTCTTGGGCGGGGGTGCCCGTGCTGGGCGGAGCGGCAGTTTTCATGATCGCGTGGAGTCTACGATATCAGTACTTGCGCAATGACGCAAGTAGTACAGGATCAGAAGCGGCCTTCTGGGCCGATGCAGCCCGGGCATCGGCTGCGCGTTGCCCGTACACTCGGGACCATGATCGACCGCCATCCGACCGTCAGCGTCGACGTCGGCGGAGTCATGGTCGGCTCGAAGCATCCCATCGTCGTGCAGTCGATGACCAACACCGATACCGCCGACGCCGACGCCACCGCCATCCAGGTCGCTCAGCTGGCTCACGCGGGCTCAGAGCTGGTGCGGGTCACGGTCAACAACGACGCGGCGGCGCAGGCGGTGCCGCTGATCCGCGAGAAGCTCGACCGGCTGGGCGTGGGGGTGCCGCTCATCGGCGACTTCCACTACAACGGGCACCTGCTGCTGACGAAGTACCCCGCCTGTGCCGCAGCGCTGGCCAAGTACCGCATCAACCCGGGCAACGTGGGGACCAAGCGCCACGACGAGCAGTTCGCCCAGATCGTTGAGGTCGCGATCGCCAACGGCAAGCCGGTGCGCATCGGCGTCAACTGGGGCTCCCTCGACCAGCAGCTGCTGACCGAGCTGATGGACGCCAACGCCGCGATGCCGGAGCCGCGCGATTCGCGCGACGTGATGATCGACGCCATGCTCGAGTCGGCACTGCGCTCGGGGCGCCTGGCCGAGGAGACCGGCCTCGCCCACGACCGGATCATCCTGTCGGCCAAGGTGAGCGGCGTGCAGGACCTCATCGAGGTCTACACCCGCCTGGCGGAGCGCTGCGACTACCCGCTGCACCTGGGCCTGACCGAGGCCGGGATGGGATCGCGGGGCATCATCTCGTCCACCGCCGGGCTGGCGATCCTGCTGCAGCGCGGCATCGGCGACACGATCCGGGTCAGCCTGACCCCGTCGCCGGGGGGCGACCGGACCGAGGAGGTGCAGATCGCGCAGCAGGTGCTCCAGTCGCTCGGCCTGCGCAGCTTCACGCCGCAGGTCAGCGCCTGCCCGGGCTGTGGGCGCACCACCTCGACCTTCTTCCAGGAGATGGCTCGTGACATCGGCGCCTACCTGACCGAGCAGATGCCGATCTGGCGCGAGGCCCATCCCGGCGTCGAGGAGCTGAGGGTGGCGGTCATGGGCTGCGTGGTGAACGGCCCCGGCGAGAGCAAGCACGCCGACATCGGGATCAGCCTGCCGGGCACCTTCGAGGAGCCGGTGGCCCCCGTCTTCGTCGACGGCCGGCTGCGGACCACGTTGCGCGGCGACGACATCGTGCCGCGATTCCTCGAGATCCTGGACAGCTACGTGGAGCAGCGATACCCGGTGCTGGCGACGACGCGGCCCTGAGCCCGGAGAGAGGGTCGCTCAGGTCGTCGGCAGCGCGGCCAGGAAGGTCCAGGCGGTGGCCACGAAGGCGATCACGATGAAGGCGACGATCGCCAGCGGCAGCAGGGCGACGCGCAGGTTCTGCCCGGTCACCTGGAGCTGCGGGTCGACCTGATCGCCGTGCAGGTCGTGGGTGGTGTCGAGGGCCAGCCCCGTCTCCTCCCGCCCCGCGGGCAGGTTCGGTTCCATCTCCGTCACTCCTCTCCCAGGATCTGGCTCAGCCCGCGCTCCAGGTCAGCCGCGCTCAGCTGACCGATCTGCCGACCGACGACGATGCCGTTGCGGTCGATGAAGAAGGTATCGGGCGGACCGATGATGCCGTATCGGGTGGCGACCGCCTCACCTGGATCCATCGCCGCCGGCCATGTGGCGCCCATGCGGGCCATGAACGCGCGCGCCGCCTCGGATCGGTCGCGCAACACGATTCCGATCACCGCCAGCCCATCCTCCCGGTGCGCCGTCGATGCGTTGAGCAGGAGCGGGAACTCCTCGACGCACGGGCCGCACCAGCTGGCCCAGAAGTTGACGATCACCGGCCGGCCGCGGAGATCCTCCAGCCGCAGCGGGTTGCCGTCCAGGTCGGCGACCACGAAGGCGGGAGCAGGCTCGCCGATCCGCGCCAGGCTCGGCGCAGCCGGGCGGGCGAGAAGCACCAGGCCCCAAGCCGCCAGCAGGAAGAGCGGAGCGATCGCGGCCGCCGCGTACCAGGCTAGGGGCAGCCGGGTCGGGCGCCGCTGCACCCGCTCCACGATCGGTTCGCCGGTGGTCGCCGTCATCGGCCGCTCAGTGGCCCGGCGCGTCGTCGTGCGAGCCGCGCTCGGTCTCTTCCCACTCGCGTCCCGCGGCCCGCACCCAGGCCACCACCGCGTAGAGGAAGACGAGCAGCCCGGGCACGGCCAGGAACGGGTTTGCGAGCTGGTTGTCGGCGCGGAAGGCGAGTCCGGCGCCGAGCAGCGCCCCGCCGACGGCCATGACCACCGGCAGCGCGCTGGGGCTGGGAAGGTGCACGCCGCGCGGCGGCCTCGGGCGCGCCGCGGAAACGCTGATATGGCTGGTGATCGCATACACCACGCCCAGCGAGAAGGTGCTCCCGATCGCCAGCAGCAGGTAGCCGAAGGCGGTGTCATTCACTTGATCGGCCTCCTAGCGCAGGAAGTAGAGGGTGCTGAAGAGGGCGATCCAGACCACGTCCACGAAGTGCCAGTAGAAGCTGATCGCCTCGACCGCCACGTGGTTCTGCTGGCTGAACTGTCCCTGCGAGGCGCGCGCCGCAAGGATGGTGAGGCCCACCGCACCACCAAAGACGTGTGCGCCGTGGAAGCCGGTGAGCGTATAGAAGACTGTCCCGAAGGGCCCGTCACTGATCCCGAAGCCCAGCGTCGTGTAGTCGTAGATCTGCCCGATCAGGAAGATGACCCCGAGCGCCAGGGTGAGCAGCGTCCAGTTGCGCATGGCGCGCTGGTCTCCGCGCCGAATGGCCCACACCCCGAACTGCATCGTGAAGCTGGAGGCGACCAGGATGATCGTGATCGGCAGCGCGATCGGCAGGATCTCGAGCTCGGGTGCCCCTGCCGGCGGCGCCCACTCGCCGACCTTCAACGCGCGCGCGTTGAAGTAGGAGGCGAAGAGGCCGCCGAAGAACATCACTTCGCTGGCGATGAAGAGGAGCATCCCGACCAGCGGAGTGGGCATCCCGGCCTCGTGGCGCTGCCCCGCCACCGGCTCGTGCGCGTGCATCCCCGGCGCCTGTGCGCTCATGAGTGACCGCCATCCACGACCGCCGTGTCAACTCCGGCGGCCGGGTGCTCGACGTCGTGCTTGTGGCGCAGGTCGAAGACCGGCCGCTCGCTGCGGATCGGCGGCAGCTTGTCGAAGTTGTACGCCGGTGGTGGCGAGCTGGTCGCCCACTCGAGGGTGTTGCCTTCCCAGGGGTCGTCGCCGACCTTCTCGCCGTTGATGAAGGTGGCCACCACGTTCACCAGGAAGGGCAGGATGCTGATCGCGATCATGAAGGCCCCGGCGGTCGATACCAGGTTCCAGAGCGTCCAGCCGGCGTCGGGTGAGTAGTCGGCCACGCGCCGCGGCATGCCCTGGATGCCGAGCATGTGCTGCGGGAAGAAGGCCAGGTTGAAGCCGATGAAGTGCAGCCAGAAGTGGACCTTGCCGAGTCGTTCGTTGAGCCGGCGGCCGGTCATCTTCGGGAACCAGTAGTAGGTCGCCGCAAAGACGCCGAAGACGCTGCCGCCAAAGAAGACATAGTGCAGGTGGGCGACCACGAAGTAGGTGTCCTGCAGGTGGAAGTCAATCGGTGGCGCCGACAGCATCACGCCGCTGATCCCGCCGATCAGGAACATCGACAGGAACCCGAGGGCGAAGAGCATGGGGGTGGCGAGGATGATCGATCCCCGCCACAGGGTCGCCAGCCAGTTGAACATCTTGACCCCGGTCGGCACTGCGATCAGGGCGGTCATAAAGCTGAAG
Organism: Chloroflexota bacterium; assembly: GCA_030773035.1. Classification (GTDB taxonomy): domain Bacteria; phylum Chloroflexota; class Limnocylindria; order QHBO01; family QHBO01; genus CF-167. The sequence goes on along the minus strand of JALYNS010000160.1, from coordinate 6,978 downwards.
AAGGGCAGCAGGACCTGCCCGGTGGTGAACATGTGGTGCGCCCAGACACTGAAGCTGAGCAGGCCGATGGCGATCGTGGCGAAGACAAAGGCCCGATAGCCGAAGAGCGGCCGCCGGGTGAAGACCGGCAGGATCTCGCTCACCACGCCCATCGCCGGCAGGATGACGATGTACACCTCGGGGTGGCCGAAGAACCAGAAGAGGTGCTGCCACAGCACCGGGTTGCCACCGGTGTTGGGGTCGAAGAAGCTGCCGCCGTAGTTGCGGTCGATGAAGAGGGCGATCATGCCGGCCGCCAGCACGGGCGTGGCCAGCAGGATCAGGGTCGCCGTGACAAGCACGGTCCAGACCAGGATCGGCATCCGGAAGAGGGTCATCCCTGGCGCCCGCATCTTGAAGATCGTCGCGATGAAGTTGACCGATCCGAGGATGGACGCGGTGCCGACCAGCAGCAGGCCGATGAGCCACAGGTCGGTGCCGACCCCGCTCGAGTAGTTGCTCAGCGGCGTGTAGAGGGTCCAGCCCTCGGCGGCGGCGCCGCCGAACAGGTAGCCGGAGAAGATGAGGAGCCCGCCCGCCGGAAGGAACCAGAAGCTGAGAGCGTTGATGCGCGGGAAGGCCATGTCCGGCGCCCCGATCTGCAGCGGCACGATGTAGTTGGCGAAGCCCGACAGGACCGGCACGACGAACAGGAAGATCATGATCGTCCCGTGCATCGTGAAGGCCTGGTTGTAGGTCGGCTCGTCGAGGAATTGGAGACCCGGCACGGCCAGCTCGGAGCGCACCACCAGGGCCAGGATGCCTGCGGCGAAGAAGAAGAGGAACGAGTTGACGATGTACAGGATCCCGATCTTCTTGTGATCGACCGTCGTCAGCCACTCGATCACCCAGGAGCGGCGGTAGCCCTCCGTGGTGGGGCTCAGCGTGGTGGTTGCCATCGGTTCCTCGCTCGCCTCGTGGCTACTTGACCGTCAGCGTGCCGGTCATCGCGGCGACCGGATGAATGTCGCAGATGAAGGTGTACTCACCCGCCGGCAGCGCCTCGATCGCATATTTGATGGTCCCCGGACCGGTGAAGTAGGCCCCCTCAAAGACCGGCTCGCCGTCCTTGTAGATGGACACGTTGTGTTCGAGGGCCTCGTTGGTGAACTCGATCGTGAACGGCTCGCCGGCCGTCGCCTCCAGCTCGTGCGTGCTGAAGGTGCTGTTGGTGGCCGAGAGCTTGAGCACCTCACCGCCCGCGGGGACCGATGGCGCCGGGGTCTCTCCGGCGCGGATGGCCGCGAGCCAGGCGTCGAATTCGGGGCGCGGCATGGCCTGCACGCTGAAGGTCATGAGCGCATGCAGGTTGCCACAGAACTCGGCGCATTGGCCCGAGTAGGTGCCCGCCTCGCTCACCGTGAACTCCATCTCGTTAGGGGGCCGATCGCCGGTGGGGACCGCGTCCAGCTTGACGAGGAAGGAGGGGACGAAGAAGGAGTGGATCACGTTGTCGGAGTGCAGGATCAGGCGCACCGGCTCGCCGATGGGCAGCCCCATCACCGCAGGTTCACGGATCGACCCGGTGATGGTCACATCGTTGGCCGGGTCCGCGTCGGAATCGCGGTAGTGGAAGATCCAGTAGAACTGCTTGCCATCGACGTCGATCGTGACACCCGGGTCGTCGGAGCGGGCCGAGATCGAGTTGAGGGTGAACGTCGAAAGGACGAAGAGGATCAGCACGATGACGGTCGGGATGGCGGTCCATACCAGCTCCACGAGGTTGTTGCCGTGGACCTGCGTCGGCAGTCGATCGTCGCGGCGGCGGTAGCGCACGATCGAGTAGACGATGAAGCCTTCGACCCCGACGAAGACGATTGCGCCCATCACCAGGATGACGTTGTAGAGCCAGAAGACCTCCTTGGCCTGCACGGTGTGCGGCTCGGGCGGGATCATGCCGCAGGCGGCTGTGAGCACGATCAGCGCGAGCAGGGCTCCGGCGCGAAGGAGGACCCGAGTCCGCGGTCGGGCCATCGGTCGTGACATCAGCTCGTCTCGAGGCTCCTCATCGTGGACGATGACGCGGGACTGCTCGAGGCTCCGCGTCCGACCCGTTCCCTACCGGGGGCACACCACCGGGAGGCGGCACGCGCGGCGTATTGTACCGATGCCCATGGCGTGGCGCATCGCCCCCGCGGTGCGCCACCTCGGCTCAGAGCCGGGTCCGAATTCGGCTCAGACGGCGACGGTGGGGCACTCCAACGGCTCGTCGGGCAGCATGAGCCGGACCGTCACCTCGTAGCGGTGATCGTCCTTCACGAATCGGGTCAGCTGGTTGGCCTCCGACAGGGCGGCGTACCAATCCTGGGCCGCTTCGCCGCTCACGATTCCGCAGCGCTGCCCATCGAACGGCCCGGGATCCCCGAAGGTGGTCGGATCGGAGGCGTCGGGCCAGTCGAGCAGCGCGTTGCCGATGCCACTGTCATCGGGCAGGTCAGCATCCGCATTCCGGACCACCAGGCGCAGGGCGGAGGGCCGGTAGGGGTGCGAAGTCGCCTCGGCCCAGGCGCTGGCCGGCAGCCACGCCTCGAGGGTGGCGAGTCGCTCGCTGAGTGTCTGGAGTGCCCGATGCGCTGCCATCTCGGCGGCCGAGGCTCCCTGGCATCCCATGCCAGGATCGACGGTGCCGAGCCCGTACACGGCAACCGTCACGTCGCGGCCGTCGGCGTGGAGGGTGAAGACGGTGTCGCTCGCATCCATCACGCAGTTCTGGGCGCCGCGGAACTCGATGCTCGTGCCGAAGAGGCCGGTCCTGGCGACCTCGTTGAGCACGGCCTGGATGCCGTCCTCGGTCAGCCGTCGCACGTTCACCGCGGGGAGGGCGGGCCCCGGAAAGAGCTCGATCTGCGCTCCCGGCACGATGACCCGGCCGTCGCCGCTCAGCGTGAAGGGCGGGAAGCCTGTGAAGTCGAGGATCGGTCCAAGCATCCCGCCGCTGTAGTGAATGCGGAGGACCAGGTCGTCGCCGGTGGGATGGTCGATCGGGCCAGTCGAGCCACCGGGACTGGCGCACGCGGTCAGCAAGATCGACAGCGTCATGGCGACGGGCAGCAGCGTCCGGGCGATTTGTCTCATGGCCGTTGGACGCACCACCGGCGCGGCGGGTTCCCTGCTCCAACGAGCGGGGCGGCGTCCGGCCAGAATGCCAGCGTCATGCGCAGCAGGCTCAGCGTGCTCGTCGTGGCGGCCATCACGGTCGCCCTGCCGGCCCGCGCCCTGGCCCATGGGGCCTCGGTGCCGGCTCCATCATTCCCCGGCGTCCTGCTGGAATGGCGCTTCGAGCCGCTCGTGCTGGGCGGGGTTGCGCTCACCGCCCTGGGCTGGCTGTTGCTCCGTCGGCGCGTGGCGCTCGCGCACCCTGATCACCCACCCAGCCGATGGCGCGACGCTGCGTTCCTCGGCGGGCTGGCGACCCTGGTGCTGGCCCTCACCTCGCCGGTGGAGGCGTACGAGGGGCAGCTCTTCAGCGTGCACATGCTGCAGCACATGCTGATCCAGCTGGTCGCTGCCCCGCTGCTGCTGCTCGGGGCACCGGCGACGCTGGCGCTGCGCGCGGCGTCGCCGTCGGTCCGGAGGGTGCTGCTCGCAGTCCTGCACAGCCGCGCCGTCTCCATCCTCTCCTTCCCGCTGCTTGCCTGGGTCCTCTTCGCCGCGGTCAACTGGGGCTGGCACTTCAGCACGCTGTACGACCAGGCGCTCGAGGTCCCGTGGCTGCACGACCTGCAGCACGCCACCTTCCTTGGCGCCGCGCTCCTCTTCTGGTGGCCGGTGGTCGCCGCCGATCCGGCGCGCTGGAGGCTCCCCTACCCGGCGCGACTCTTCTACCTCTTTCTGGCGATGCCCCAGAACTCGTTCCTGGGGATCGCTTTGATGAGCGCGCCGCCATCGCTCTACCCGCACTACCTCAGCAATCTCCGGCCATGGGGGCCGACCCCCGTGGCCGACCAGGGCATCGGCGGGATGCTGATGTGGGTCGGCGGCGACGTCGTCTTCCTCGTCGCGATGGGCCTGGTGGTTGCGGCCTGGGTCAGGGCCGAGGACCGCCGCACGGCCCGCGACGACGCGCGGGAGGACGCACGCGAGAAGGCACGGCTCAGCGGGGCGCAACCACCGGGGGGCTGAGGCTTCAGCTCAGGGGCAGGCGCAGGAGGGAATCGGCTGCCACGGCCGCGAAGAGCAGGGTCAGGTAGCTGATCGAGAAGCGGAAGAGCCGGATCGCTGCCTTCGCGTCGCTCGCATCGCGCAGCACCCGCAGCGAGTACCACACGAACCCGGCGCCGAGCACCAGGGCGGCGACCAGGTAGATGAGTCCCATCCGGGCCGCGGGGAAGAGGAGGAGCGAAACCGACACCAGCACGAGCGTGTAGAGGACGATCTGGCGGGCGGTCTCCACCTCGCCGCGGACCACCGGCAGCATCGGCACGTTGGCCGCGGCGTAGTCGCCGCGATAGCGCAGCGCCAGGGCCCAGAAGTGCGGGGGCGTCCAGTAGAAGACGATGGCGAACAGGACCAGCGCCGGCACCTCCACCGTGCCCGTCACCGCGGCCCACGCGACCAGCACCGGAACGCAGCCGGCCGCCCCGCCGATGACGATGTTCTGCGGCGTGCTTCGCTTCAGCCAGAGGGTGTAGACGAAGACGTAGAAGGCGATGGCGCTCGCCGCCAGGACGGCGGAGAGGAGGTTGACCGTCACTGTCAGCCAGCCGAACGAAACGACCGAGAGGGCGATCCCGAAGCCGAGGGCGCGGCTCGGCTCGACGGCGTGGCGCGGCAGCGAACGATTTCGGGTGCGACGCATCAGGTCGTCGATGTCGCGGTCCAGGTACATGTTGATCGCATTCGCCCCGCCGGCCGCCAGCGACCCCCCGATCACCACCGCCGCCATCAGCCAGACCGATGGCACCCCGCGCTGTGCGAGGACCATGGTCGGTACGGTGGTCACCAGCAGGAGCTCGATGATGCGTGGCTTGGTGAGTGCGAGGTAGGCACGCAGCGAGTCACCCGTGCGCGAGGAGCGCAGCACGGCGCGATCCGTCCCACCTTCCGACCCGCGCCGCGATGTCTCGGCGACGGGCACGCGCCTGATCGCCAGGTAGAGCAGCACGGTCGTCGCCCACAGCGCGGCGCCGACGGCAAGGTGCGGAACCACGAAGAGCGCCGAGAGGCGCGACCAGACATTGGCCGCGCCGAGCAGCAGCTGGACACCCACCAGCGCCACGGCAAGGCCGGCGAGCCATCGCGGTCCAGTCGCCCGAACGCTGCGACGGACGTCCCGCAAGGTCCATAGCACCAGCACCGCGACGATCACCGCCAGCACGCGATGCGCCAGCTGCACCGCCTGCTGGTCGACCGCGATGCTCGGCAGCAGCGTGCCGTTCATGAGCGGAAAGTCGCTGAAGGCGAGGCCGGCGCCGCTGCCGGTGACCCACGATCCCAGCAGCATCTGTCCGAAGACGGCCACGCCTGTCCAGGCCACCAGCCGCGTCGGTGCACCGAGGGCCGGACGCGGCAGCCCTCCGTTGACGGCCCGATCGGCGATGCCAATGGTCAGCGCCAGCACGGTCAGTGCCATCGCCAGGTGGGCGGTGACCAGCTCGGCGCGCAGCTGCTGGATCACCACCTGCCCACCCAGCCAGGCCTGGAAGATGACCAGCACCCCCGCGGCGATGGCGGCGATCAGCATCGCGCGGTCGCGGCGCCTCGGGGTGAAGAGGGTGATCAGCCCGACCGCCGCCACGAGCGGCCCGACGGCGAGCGCCGCGACCAGCCGGTGGCTGTGCTCGATCCAGGCGTGCAGCTCGAGCGGGGGGATCCATCCACCGAAGCAGAGCGGCCAGTCAGGACAGCCGAGCCCTGAATCGGTGGCCCGCACCAGGCCGCCGATCACGATCAGCACATACGTGGCCAGCGCGGCGGCGATGGCGAGCTTCGCGAAACGGCTCAACGGGGTCCTCAAAACACGCCGCACCGGCGCGGTGATGATCAGGCTGGCAGAGGGCTCCCGGCATGATACCCAGCCCCGCCTGCCGGAGTCACCGCGCGATCTCCGCGCGCCTCAGCCGGCGCGCCGCGGATCGAGCCGCTGGAACATGGCGCAGAGGATCCGGCACCAGCGGCAGCAGCCTCCGCGTGGCGGCCGCCAAGAGCTCGACGCCTCGCTCGCGGCGCGGCGACCAGGGGATTCCGTACCCGCGACGGATCGAGGAAGGCAGGACCGATAGCGAGACGAGGTGCGCCAGGTCCCAGATCGGCCGCGGCGGGAAGCGGGTCGGGTACAGGATCGATGGCGCGAGGGCGCGGGCGGTTGGGCTGACCGACACCTCGCCGACCTGGATCAGGCGGTCCATCTCGCGACGCAGCTCGGCCAGCGATCGTGGCAATGACCCGTCGGGGATCCCAAGCCGCAATGCGACCTCGCGCGCTTCCCCGTGGTACGCCTCCGCCTCCTCGCCGGAGAGGGGCGTCACGAAGCGGTCATAGACCCGGATGGCCGTATCGACCAGGGTGGCGTGCACCCAGAGCAGCAGCGAGGGGTCAAGCGCGCGATACGCCTCGCCCGTCTCCGGGACGGTGCCGGCCACGGTGGCGTGAATGGCATTCATGCGGCGGATCGCCCGTTCCGCGCGATGCCGGCTTCCAAAGACGACCGCGTAGCTCGCGACAAGGGTGCGGCGCAGCCGCGCGAACGGGTCGCCCTGGAAGTCGGAGTGCTGGGCCACGCCAGCCGCCACCGCGGGGTGAGCCAGCTGCATCAACAGCGCGCAGCTGCCGCCGGCCAGCAGCAGCACCTCGCGATCGATCCGCCACGAGATGCTCTCCGGCCCGAACAGTCCAGGGTCGTGCCGGCTCACGACCGCGCGGCGGACCCGAGCCCGGCGCCGCGATCGGGTCGTGCGCGCAGCAGCAGGCCCGCCACGAGGCCCGCAGCAAACCCGCCGA
>JALYNS010000159.1 GCA_030773035.1 Chloroflexota bacterium | reverse complement strand
GCCGTCAACTGCTCCTCCTGCGTGCGATCCAGAGGTCAATGCGATACGGCACCACGAACGGCTGCTCGTCGGCATGCCCATGCTGCGCCAACAGTGCCTGGAGCTCCGCCCGGAATCGCTCCTGGCGCTCGGGCGTCAGCCCGACCTGGACGTACGAGGCGGTGAAGACCATCCCGGTGAACTCGCCGGGCGTCATCGTCACCTCCTGGCGCAGCTCCACCAGCTCGGCTGGCTCGAATGCGGTGCTGGCCTCCAGGGCACGGCGCGTCTCTTCACGCCCACTCGACTCGTAGCGGCCGATGCCGGGGTCCTCGGTGCTGTCGGTCGAGCGCTTGAGCAGCTCCGCGTAGGCCGCCAGGAACGGCGAGCGCTCCGCGTCACGCACGTTCCAGAAGAGCGCCGCGCCGCCTCCGGGCTTGGTGATGCGGGCGATCTCGGTCAGTGCGCGCGGTGTGTTGAACCAGTGAAACGCCTGCGCAGCCGTCACCAGGTCGGCCGATGCGGGATCCAGGCCGGTCTCCTCGGCATTGGCCTGGAGGGTTGCCACGATCAGCCCCTCATCGCTGGCGCGCTCGCGCAGAACCTCCAGCATCGGCTTCCCGGGCTCGACCGCCGTCACCCGCCAGCCCATCGCGACCATGGCGAGGCTGGCCCGGCCCGTGCCCGCCCCCAGGTCGACCACCAGCGGCCGCTCCGGCAGGGCGAGCCGCTCGGCAATCGTCTCGAACAGCTCCTGCGGATAGCCGGGCCGATATCGGTCGTAGTCGGCCGCCCATGCGTCGAAGCCTCGCGCCCTGGCCTGGTCGATCGTGCTCACGACTCAGCCTCCGGGAACCACGCCATCAACACCTCGTCGCGATAGCCGCCGTTGGGGACGCGATACTGCCGCCGGCGCAGGCCCTCCGTCACGAAGCCGGCGTGCTCGTAGACCGCGATCGCCCGTTCGTTGTCGGGGAAGACGCCCAGCGCCACCTTCGCCAGGCCGCGCTCGCGCGACCACTCCTGCGACGCTGCCACCAGCGCGGAGCCGATGCCGACGTCGCGCCAGCCATCCGCCACGCAGATCGACAGGGTGCCGACGTGGTCGCTCACCACGCTGCGCTCGACGCTGACCAGCACGTTGCCGACCACCTCGCCGTCGGCCTCCGCCACCAGCGCCAGGCTGTTCGGCTCCCGGATCATCTCGCCGATGTAGAAGGCCTCGGATGGCTCGCTCACCGCGGAGGGCGGCGTCACCAGCCAGCGCCCCTCACCGCGCACCGCGGCGAAAAGGGTGGCGAGCGCACGCGCATCGGTCGGGCGAGCGGGGCGCAGCGTCCAGTGGCGGCCGTCGACGGCCGTCCGCGCCTGGCTCTCCATGATCGTCATGCCGGCCACGCCATCCTCATCGGTCCATTCCTTCGCAGGTACGACAAAGCCCCCACATCGTCAGGACGAAGGGGGGCCTTCGCGGTACCACGCTGACTTGACCGAAGGGTTGGTGGAGCTGGGGGGACTCGAACCCCCGACCCCCTGCATGCCATGCAGGTGCTCTCCCAGCTGAGCTACAACCCCACGTCGGTCCACTCATCGGCGCTGCTATCGGACGCCATCCCGGCCGGGTGACCGGCTGCTCGGCGGGCGAGTTCGGTGCCCCATTCGATCGCCGGCTTGCACCAACCCGGCTCGCTGTGGATCGAGGCGGACGCCTACTGCTCCCGCGTCATCGCGTTCGGGCGGGAGTATATCAGCCGGGCTTGGGGTCCTTGAATTCAGGGTCCTGTCGCGCTACTCGGCCGGCTCCGGCCCAGGTGTCTGGAGCAACTCTGCACTCCAGTCCACGCGGTTGACCCAGACAAGCGACTCCGGAGCTCCATCGTAGTAGAAGACCACCACGACGTGCCGCAGTGCGATTGCCGCCCGGCAGCGCATCCAGCTCGGGCAGCCTGCTGAAACAGAGATCAACCTGACAGGAGTGTGAGCGGGGGGAAGCGCATCCCTAGCGACCTCGATCGCGTGATCGCACTCGACCAGAGTCAGGACGCCAGGACCCTGGCACTCGACGGTGGGGACACGCAGCGAGCAGCTCACGATGAGGAGAGGGACAAGCAGCCACCGGAACGGTCGAGTCACTGGCGGGTTCACCTGCCCCCCACCATGACATCGAGCAGGCTCCGCAGTCCGGTCTCCAGGTCGCGGGGGGCGTAGCCCAGCTGGGTGCGCGCCTTGGCGTCGGACGCCCAGTAGGTCACCCCGGCCGCGGCGCGGATCACCTCGCCGAGGTTCGGGGCCGCTCCCATCGCCGGGCCGATGAGCCCGCCCAGCGGCGCGATACCGCGCAGGAGCAGCGTCGGGATGGTGAGGCTGGGCGGCTTCTGCCCGCCGATCGCTGCTGCCCGCTGGATGACCTCCCGCCCGTTCGCGATCTCCCCACCCAGCACGTACTGCTCGCCCGCCCGCCCCGCGTCGTGGGCCAGCAGGATGCCGCCCGCCAGGTCCTCGACATGAACCATGCTCAGCCCGAGTTCCGGGAAGGTGATGGCGGGCAGTGTGCAGGCCATCGCCTGAAAGATGGTGGCGCCGAACTGCGAGGGGTCGTGCGGCCCGTAGACCTGGGTCGGGAGCACGATCGAGATGGGTGTGCCGGCAGCCATCCGCTCCTCGGCCGCCAGCTGCGCCAAATATTTCGTCTCGTCGTAGTACGAGACGAAGCGCGGCGGCTGCGGGCGCCGGAAGGTCTCGTCGACAACGCGCCCCTTGGTGTTGCCATACACGCCCGCGGTCGAGACGTACACGCTGCGCGGCACGCCCACCGCAATCGCCGCATCCAGGACCCGCTGAGTGGCCACCACGTTGGCGGCGTACATGGGGGCGTGCTCCGTCGCCCGAATGCCGATCCGATACGAGCCGGCCACGTGGAAGACGGCGTCGCAGCCGCGCATCGCCTCCTCCAGCGCGTCACGCGGCATCGTCGCCAGGTCGCCCTCGACGAGGGTGCAGCCCAGCTCCCTGAGCCGATCAGGGTTGGTGGCGGGGCGCACGACGGCGATCACCTCGTCGCCACGCGCTCGCAGCCGCCGTACCAGCTCCCCGCCGATGAAGCCGCCACCGCCGGTGACGAACGCCCTCAAGCGCCGGTCTCGGCCGCCAGAGCTGCGCTGAGTCGAGCCAGGCTGGCGTCGAGGTCCTGTTCGACCCCATCGGTCACCAGGCGCTCGAGCGGGGCCATGAAGATGCTCTCGGCCTTCACCTCGGAGCTGAAGGTGACCTTCGTGCCGCCTTCGACCGCGACCAGGTCGAGCGACCCCACCACCGACATCCCGCTGACGCTGGCGGCCAGGACGAGGCGCTTGTCGGGAACGGCCTCCCGCACCGTGGTCTCGGCGGTCACGCGCTGCCCCATGACCTCGAGCACGACGCGGCCGGTGGAACCGGTGACGGTCGGCGCCGGGGAGGTGCGCTCCGAGGAGACGACACCCGTCTGCCAGCGCGGAACGTTGGTGGGTTCGGACAGGAAGGCATAGACCTCGGCCGGCGAGGCGGCGATGAAGACGGTTCCCTGCACGCGGCGCATCGGCGCAACGGTACAGGACCATCGGTGGAGCGCGAGTCGCGCCGCGACCGCGTATCCTGCTCGCGAATTCAACGAAGGGAGGGGCCGCACGTGCTCCGCAGACTTGCACCCGTCATCCTCGTCATGCTTGCCGTGCTGGCTGCCTGCCAGACAACGCCGGCGTACACCGACCCCACCGACATCATCACCAAGGGGCTCGAGGCGACCACCGACCTCAAGAGCTTCCACATGTCGCTGGAGGTGGACGGCTCGTTCACGATGCCCGAGACCGGCGGCTCGGTCGACCTCGGCTCGACCACCCTCGAGGCCGATATTGACATCGGGGGCGAGCAGGCCCATCTCACCTTCGCCATTCCTGCCTTCCTGGGCCTCTCTGGTGAAGCGCTGCTGATCGGCAAGGACCTGTGGTTCAAGACCAGCATGACGGGCGACCTGTGGTCGCACATGTCGGCCGACCTGGCGGGCGCCAGCGCGGAGCCGGAGCCCTCGGCATCGCTGGACACCGCGTCGATGGTCCAGGAGGTCCAGGACTTCCTGGCCAAGGACGGCGTGGTGGTGACCAAGCTGGACGACGTGGCCTGCGGCGACCGCCAGTGCTACCAGGTCAACGTCTCGATTCCGTCGAGCCTCATGGAAGAGGCCGGCGCGGCTGCTTCCATGGACCCGTCGACGATCTTCGGCGACGCCCTGGTGCTGAACCTGCTCTTCGACCGCGAGAAGCTGTGGCTGACCGAGCTGTCGACCGATGTCGCCAGCGCTGAGCTGGGCACCTTCAGCGTCACGCTGAGCTTCAGCAAGTTCGACGAGGATGTCACCCTCAGCCCGCCGCCGGACGCGGAGGTCACCGAAGGGGAGTTCGTCCTCCCGGGGATGTAGCCGGCATCGCTAGTTGGAGGTCGTAACGCTCGAGCCGTCCGAGGCCCGACGCGTCCGCTGGTCGCAGTATTTCACGATCGCTGCGACCCCACGGTTCCGGGCGACCCAGCGTCGGCGGATGCGCGATTCAGGGCGGCAGGGAATGGTCCTTGTCGTTGCCGCTGCCGCCCTCAATTCCGCGGGGATCGGGGCGTACCATCCCGGCACCGCTGCGTTTGCGATCTGGGTCAACGTCCTGGTCGCGGCGGCCGCGGTTGCCGGGTACGTCGCCATCGCCACCTACGCGCGGCGATGGCCAGAGGCGGTCTTGTTCGCCGTCCTCCTCGCGGTCGATGCCGCGACGGTCGTCGTTGGGGTTCAGCACCCCGACCTCAGGCTCCTCTCCGCGGGGTACTTCCTGTTGCTTCCCGCGGTGGTGGCCCTGCTCATTCCGTGGGCGACCTGGATCCACGTGGCCTGGCTCGTGTTGCACGCGGGCTTCTTCCTGACCTTCAGCGTTGTCTCGCAAGAGGCCTCGCTCCTCGCCAGCGACCGCTCCAACCTCATCGTGCTGCTGGCGATCGCGACGATCGTGAGCCAACTGGGACACGTCACGGATCTGCGCGCGCGTGTCGCGAGCTTCGTCCAGATCGAGCACATCCGGTCCCTGAATCGCCAGGCAACTCGCGATCACCTGCGTTTGGATCGCCTCAACGAGCGGCTCGAGCAATCGGCCGTGACGGACGAGCTGACCGGCCTCAGGAATCGGCTCGGACTGAGGCGGGACCTCGCCATCGTCCGTTCCCGGGTTGAGCGATTGAGCCAGGGATACGGTCTGCTGATGCTCGATCTGGATCGGTTCAAGGCGATCAACGATGCGCTTGGCCACGTCGAGGGTGACCGCGTGCTGCAGATCACAGCGGGTGCCGTCAGCAGGGTCCTGCGCCCTGGCGACTGGGCCTATCGGTATGGCGGCGAGGAATTCGTCGTCGTCATGCTGTTGCGGAGGCCCGGAGAGGCGCTTCTCGCGGCCGAGCGGATTCGCAGTGCCGTCGAGGACCTCGCCGCTCCGAACCCCGGCAATCCGCCATATGGCCGCGTGACGATCTCGATCGGCGTTGCCACGATCTCAAAGGGTGAGCTGGCCCAGGACGACGACGGCTGGGTGGCGCGCGCGGATGCGGCCCTCTACCTTGCCAAGACGCGCGGCCGCAATCGTTGTGAGATGGATCCCGCATCCATCCCCGGGGAACCGGCTCAGACGGAGCGCGACTAGGCTCGGGCGATCGTGGCGGACGCCGGCCGACCGAACAGGTAACCCTGGCCGAGCTCGATGTCCATCGTGCGGAGGACCGCGAGCTCCTCCGCTGATTCGACGCCCTCGGCGATGAGCAGGCAGCCCGTCGTCCGCGCGAAATGCTGCAGCCCGACGATCATCGCCTGGCGCGCCGTGTCCGCGTGCAATCCGGCGACCAGCCACCTATCGAGCTTCACGTAGGCCGGCTTGAGCTCGAGGATGTGGCGCAGGCTGGAGAAGCCGGCCCCGGCATCATCGACGGCCAGCTGCGTCCCCTGCCCGAGGTCGGAGATCGCCGCCCGCAGCGCTTCGTAGTCGTCGATCGCCGCGTGCTCGGTCACCTCGAGCACGACCGAACGGCGCCTCCCCCGGAGGAGGGAGCGAAGGGGCAGCCCGGCCAGGATGAGTGCCGGCGAAACGTTCAGGCTCACCCATGCCGATCGGGGCAGCGCCTTGGCCGCGGCCCATACCGACTGGAGGGTCGCCATCTCGAGCTCGAGTCCGAGGCCCACCGCGGTGGCCTCGGCAAAGCGCACCTCGGCGCTTACGCCGTCGGTGAAGCGCGTCAACGCCTCGTACCCCAGGATGACCTCGCTCCGCATGTCGACGATCGGCTGGAAGACCGGTTCGAAGGCATCGCGACCGATGATGTCGAGGATCTCGGCCCGGGCGCTGCCGGGGTCCGTTCGGTCGGCGACGTCGCGGCTGATGAGCACTCCCGCCAGGTCGGCAAACTCGACCAGGGCTACGAGCGACTCGGCCAGGCTGGCCTGGTCGACCGAGGGACCTCCATCGATGACGAGCAGCCCGATCAGGTCGTTGTTGGATCGGATCGGGGCCGACGCGACCAGGTGGTCGCCAAGGTGCTTCAGCTCCTCGAAATAGGCGTCGCCTGGACGCGCGAACCACGGCTGGATCCAAGGTCCCTGCGCAGCGCGACCCCGAAGGTCCTTGCTGGAGATCGAGGGCAGCCGCCGGAGCGGCGGATCGGGCTGACCGGCGAGGGCGAAGCCGATCGAGACCGCCCGGCTGTCGATCTCGAAGATGAAGAGCTGGGCGGCGACCACCCCGGAGAGGTTCAGCACCTGGCGGCAGATCGCCTGCGCCGTGGCTTCGGGGGCCTCCCCCGGCCGGAGACCACTCAACGTCTCGGCGATCAGCGCTCGCTCCCGGCCGCGCCGCATGGATTGATTCTCGATCTCCCGCTCCCTCGTCACGTCGCGCTTGACCGCCACGTAGCTGGTAAGCGCACCGCTCGCGTCGTGGATCGGCGAGATGACCGCCTCCTCCGTGTAGAGGCTGCCGTCCTTGCGCCGGTTGACGAAATCGGCGACCCATGGGCTACCGTTCGTCAGCGCCGCCCACATCGACTCGTAGAAGGCGGGCGGCTGTACGCCACTGTTGAGGATCCTCGGATTCTTGCCGAGGACTTCGTCCCGGGTATAGCCGCTCACCCGCTCGAAGGCGGGGTTGACATAGGTGATCCGTGTATCGAGGTCGGCGATCATCACCGACTCGGCCACCTGCTCCACCACCGTGGCGAGCAGGTCGCGCTCCGCGCTCGTCCGCAGGGCATCGGTCTGGTCCACGGCGATCCCGCCGAGGAAGAGGCGCCCATCCTCGAGCACGATCGGAAGCTTGACCACCAGGAAGGTGTGGGGCTGGTCGTCGACCGGCATCACCTGGGTGAAGACGTGGAGGGAGTGTCCGGCCCTCGTGGCGTCATCCGTCTGACGCACCCGCGCCGCGACATCAGGGGGCCAAATCTCCGGATCGGTCTTGCCCTGCCATTCGGTCTTGGGTCCCGCGAAGACCGTCGTGAGCGCGTGCCGGTTCGCGAAGACATAGCGGCCCTCGAGGTCCTTGACGAATCCCACGACGGGGGCGTCCGCGACGAGCGCGACGAAGGCTGCGAACGCCGGGTTGCTCGACAACGCATCCGGTGAAGAGCTGGTTCGCGCTCCAGCCTTTCCGGCGGAGCGGCGATCTGACTCAACGGCGGCCTCGGCAACCGGGGAACGCGAGCTGCGGCCCAATGGCCCTCCCTCGGGTGGGCGCAACCATCGACGAACTGCCCCACGGATACTCTGCACACGAGTCGCTGGCGGCGATCTCTGCTCAGAGGCTGGGCGCTGGGCCGACCGACGGCAATGGTACGAGGGTCCCCCGCTGGTACTTGCGCGTGCCGATCGTGCGACGCGGCCTCAGCCTCGCTCGTTGGCCGCTGACGGCGTTACGCACCACGAAGCCAGCCGGCCTGTCACCTTTTGGCGCCGATCCGTCCCTGTACGGGCATAGTGACGACCATCGTGACTCCCGTCGCGGCAACCGGCGACGTCGAAGCGGTCTACCGGCAGGACGGCGATCGACTGTGGCGGGCGCTGTACGCCTTCGCCGGCGACGAGGAGGTCGCCTCGGACGCAGTGGCCGAGGCCTTCGCCCAGGCGCTGCGCCGGGGCTCGGCGATCCGGGATGTTCGCAGCTGGGTCTGGCGCTCCGCCTTCCAGCTGGCCAGGGGTGATCTCAAGCGCCGGTCAAGTGACTGGCATGGACCGATGCCCGAGGGCGCCGTTCACGACGCCCACCCCGACGAGCAGCTGCTCGCCGCGCTCCAGGGGCTCACGCCGCAGCAGCGCGCCGTGATCGTGCTGCACTACTACGCCGACTGCCCGGTGAGCGAGATCTCTCGACGAACCGGCATGAACCCGCTTGCCGTCCGCGCGCACCTCAGCCGCGGTCGGAAGCATCTCCGCGTGCTGCTGGGTGACGAGCGATGACTGACCTGCACAACCGATTCCGGACGCTCGACACGCTGTCCGCGCCGAACCTCTGGTATGACATCGAGGAGAGAGCTCTCGCCATGCAGCCCACACGTCGGCGCAGTTCATGGGTCCTGGTGGTGGTGACCCTCCTCCTGGCCCTGCCCATCAGCGGTGCAGTCCTCGTCGGGTCCGGCATCATCAAGCTGCCCATCGCGGTGGATGCCTCCGCGAGCCCTTCCGCGACCGCTGATCCGTCAGCCGATCCCTCGGCCGATGCCTCAGCCACTCCGGTCGAGCCGGTGCCGGCCTCGTGGACCGCTACCGGCGACATGATCGAGCCCACCGGCACGACGGCCACCCTGCTGCTCAATGGCATGGTGCTGGTGACGGGCGGCTCCGGCCCCATCCCCGACAGCCCACTGGCCACCACCGAGCTGTACGACCCGAACACCGGAACGTGGACCGCCACCGGAAACACGATCGCGACCGCTTTCAATCGCACCGCCACGCTCCTGTCGGATGGCTCGGTGCTCTTGGCAGGCGGCGGCAGCGCCAGCGGCCCACTGACCTCGGCCGAGCTGTACGACCCGGTCAGCGGGACGTGGCGCGCCACCGGGGAGATGATCGAAGGCCACGGCGGTCACCTCGCCACGCGGTTGCAGAATGGCATGGTGCTGGTGGCGGGCGGCGGCCTCAGCCCGAGCCTGGCCACGGCGGAGCTGTACGACCCTATCAGCGAGACGTGGAGCGCCACCGGGGACATGATCGAGGTCCGGGGAGAGGCGACGATGACGCTGCTGCGTGATGGCAGGGTCCTCGTGACCGGTGGCCAGTTCTTCGGCGTGGGCACGGCCGAGCTATATGACCCCGACACAGGGACCTGGACCGCCACGGAGAGCATGGCCGCGGGGCGCATCGGCCACACCGCCGTGCTGCTGTCCGATGGCCGGGTGCTCGTGGCGGGCGGCTATACCATGGACAGCACCGGCAACAACGCGACCCCATTGGCTTCCGCCGAGCTGTTCGACCCCATCAGCAGGACGTGGACCTCCACCGGGAGCATGATCGTGGACCACACCGATCACACCGCAACCTTGCTGCTTGATGGGAGGGTGCTGGTTGTCGGCGGCACAAGCGGCGAGCTCGGACCGGCTGGCGTCGAGCTGTACGACCCAGGCAGCGAGACGTGGATCGGCGCAGGGAGCACCATCGCGGCCCGCATCGGTCACACAGCCACACCGCTGCTCGATGGCACGGTACTGGTGACGAGCGGCGGACCGGCATCCGCCGAGGTATACGACCCGGGCAGCGGGACCTGAGCTGGCGAGTTTCAGCCTCGGCGGGTGGAATGGTGGAGATGAGGGGACTCGAACCCCTGACCCCTGCGATGCGAACGCAGTGCTCTCCCAACTGTGCTACATCCCCACGAGCCGCGGCAGTATATCAGCGGGCTTTGGGGGCTTCCCAAACTAGAACATCTGTTCTATCATCGATTGGGCCATGACCGATGCCGTACGGCCCATCCGACCCCTCCCCGAGCTCCTCGAAGCGCTGCGCTCCCATGGTCTGCGGCAGGTGACGGATCCGGGACCGATGGTCGCCGCCGCCCCCCTTCCCACCGGATATCCGTCGCTCGACGCGGCGCTCCGCAGCGGCGGCTGGCCGCGCGGCGCCCTGGCCCTGCTCGATGCCCCGACCGGCGGTGGCGCCACCAGCCTGGCGCTCGGATCGCTGGCCGCCTGCCAGTCCGCCGGTGGGCTGGTCGCCTGGCTCGACCCTCTGTCCCGCTTCGACCCGGCGACCGCGGCCCGGCTCGGCGTTTCGCTGGAGTGGCTGCTGGTCGTCCGTCCCGCCGACCCCGCCGAGGCGGTGGAGCTGGCCGGCTGGCTGGCCCGCACCCGCCTCATCGACCTGCTCGTCCTGGACCTGGCCGATGCCCCTCCGCCGCGCGGCCTCGACCGCCTGGCCGATCTGCTGCTGCGCGCCGGGGGGACGGGACTGGTGTTGGCGGGCCGGCCCGGACGCGAGGCGGCCGGTCGCGTGGCCGGGGTGCGGGTAGAGCTGGCGCGGCGCGCCTGGCTGGCGGTGGGGCAGGACCTGATCGGGCAGCGGGTCTCCGCCACCGTGACCCGCCACCGCTGGGCGCTGGCCGGCGGCCACGCCGAGCTGGACCTGTGGTTCGGCGAGGGGCGCCGCATCGACCCGCTCCTGCGTTCCGCCGCCTCCCCGCGCGAGGTCCCGGCTGCCGGCGCGCTCGACGAGCAGCCCGCGCTGCGCGTCATCTCCGCCTGACGCTCCCGTGATGCGCGGCGACTTGCGTCCAGTGTCGCTAACAGCCAAGAAGGAGCGCTCTTGTGGCGCAACTTGGCAGTGGCTTGCGTCCAGTGTCGCTAACAGCCAAGAAGAGGCGCTCTCTGGGCCAATACGGGCGTCCTGTGGGCGCAACTTGGCCGTTAGCGACGCTGGGTGCAGGCGGAACCATGGGCCGGTCCCGTGATGCGCCTCCTGGCCCTCGTCTGGCCGGCGCTGCGAGGGGCGGACGCGGAGTCGGCCACCTTCGACGCCATGCTGGATCGCCTCGACGACCTCTCCCCGCGGATCGAGGCGGTGGACGTCGGGGTGGCGCTGGCGCGGCGCGCCTGGCTGGCGGTGGGGCAGGACCTGATCGGCCAGCGGGTCGAGGCGACCGTGACCCGCCACCGCTGGGCGCTGGCCGGCGGCCACGCCGATCTGGACCTGTGGTTCGGGGAGGGGCGCCGGATCGATCCGCTCCTGCGTTCCGCCGCCTCCCCGCGCGAGGTCCCGGCTGCCGGCGCGCTCGACGAGCAGCCCGC
>JALYNS010000158.1 GCA_030773035.1 Chloroflexota bacterium | reverse complement strand
ACGCTCGAGCCGCGCACGTTGCAGGTGGCACCCCTGGTGTATGCGGGCGGGTGGAGCGTGGTTCCCACCTTGGTGTGTGGCGGCACCAACGTCATCATGAGGCGCTTCGACGCCGACGAGATGCTCCGAGTCATCGTGGACGAGCACATCACCTGGATGTTCGCCGTGCCGACGATGCTGAGGCGGGTGAGCACCTCGTCCGAGCTGCCGCGCCTGCGCGGCGCCGACCTTTCGTGCTTGATGCTTGCCGGTGAGCCCGCTGCCATCCCTGCGCTGGAGGCGGTCAGCGAGCACACCGACGCCATGGTGCAGTGCTGGGGCCAGACCGAGGCGCCGGCCTCGACCACGTTCCTGAGCCGGGCCGAGATGGCACGCCGCGAGCTCTGGTCCTCCATCGGGCGTCCCGTCCCTGGCGTCGAGTTCTCGCTGTGGTCCGAAGGGAAGGTCCTGGACCGACCGGAGCCGGGCCGCGACGGCGAGCTGGTCATCCGCACGCCGAGCATCACCACCAACCTAATCGGCGGCGAGGCCGAGCATGGGGAGCGGCTGCTCTCCGATGGCTGGTGGCGTACGTCGGACCTTGGGCACTTCGACGAGGAAGGCCGCATCTACATCGTCGGGCGTGCGAGCGAGACGATCATCACCGGAGGGACCAACATCCAACCCGTGGAGATCGAGCGCGCTCTCGAGAGCCACGACGTTGTACGCGAGGCGGTGGTGGTCGGCGTCCCTGACCCGGAGTGGGGCGAGTCGCCGGCGGCCTACGTCCACGTCGGCGAGCTGGGTGAGTCGACTGCAGAGCAGCTGGAGACGTGGCTGCGGTCCCAGTTGGCCGGTTTCAAGCGACCGCGCCACATCTTCTTGTCAGTCGACCCGATCCCACGCGCTTCCGGGGAGTCCAAGATCGCTCGCGGCGACATGAAGAAGCTGATCCGCTCATGGGTGGCGGATCCCGCGGCTGTTCCGTCCAACGTGACGAAGGCGGTGAAGACCGGTGGATGACATCGTCATCTCCTCGGCCGACGGTGTCGGGACCGTGCGCATCAACCGACCGGACCGGGGCAACTCGGTGACGCCCGACGTGGTCACGCGTCTCGCCGCGGCCGTGAGCGACATGGTCGACTCGGACACGATCAGTGCGGTCGTCCTGACCGGCACCGGCTCCGTCTTCTGCGCCGGCGCCGACGTCAAGGACATGTTCGAGATCTACAGCGCTGATGGTCCGGACGCGCTGATGGACTATCTCGGGCTGACGTGGATGCCAGCCGTGCAACGCACCGTGCGGACGCTCTGGTCGGCTCGCAAGCCATTGATCGCGGCCTACAACGGTGCTGCCACCGCTGGGGGACTCGACTTCGGCCTTTCCTGTGATGTGCGCCTGTCGGCACGGTCAGCCCGCTTCGCTGAGAGCTACGTGAACCTCGGGATGGTGCCGGTCGCCGGCGGCGCCTACCTGCTGCCATCGCTCGTCGGGCTGTCGACGGCGACGAGGATGCTCGCCTCCGGCGCGTTCATCGACGCCGATGAAGCGCTCAGGACAGGCATGGTGGCCGAGGTCTGCGACGACGACCGCCTGCTCGACCGTGTTCATGAGGTTGCCCTCGAGATGTCGCAGGGTCCCTCTGCGACCTTTGCCAGGGCCAAGCAGGTCGCCCGGGCCGCCGCGACGGTGGAGCTTGAGGCGGCCTTGCAGGAGAGCCTCGCTGCCAACATCCAGCTGATCGCGCTTCCCGAGGTGCGCGGACGGATTCTCGCGGTCATGGAGAGGTACAGCCTGGCCAGGGCCCGCCATGTCTGACGGCGTCGCTGTCTCGGTCATCGGCGTGGTAGCCGAATCTGCCCCAGGCGAGACGCGCGTCGCGGCCACGCCAGACACGGTCGGCAGGCTCGTCGCGCTCGGATATCGCGTGCAGGTCGAGTCTGGTGCGGGAGAGAAGTCCTCGTTCAGTGACGACGCATACGCCGCGGCCGGCGCCTCGATCGGCGGGAGGGCCGACACCTGGCGCAGTCAGATCGTTCTCAAGGTCAACGCACCCACGACCGACGAGATCGCCCAGCTCGCGGAGGGCGCCACGTTGGTCGGCCTGATCAACCCAGGACTGGACCCCGACCTGGTGGAGGCGCTGGCGGCGCGGCCCATCAC
>JALYNS010000157.1 GCA_030773035.1 Chloroflexota bacterium | reverse complement strand
GCCGATGGCCGCGGCCATGGGCTCCTCGATGAGGCGGGCCCAGCGCGCTCCGGCGTTGATGGTCGCGTCACGGACGGCCCGCTTCTCCACCTCCGTCACGCCGGACGGGATGCCGACCAGGACGCGGGGCCGCGGGATGCGGGCGTATCGGTCGTGCACCTTCTGGATGAAGTAGCGGATCATCTGCTCGGTGACGTCGAAGTCGCTGATCACCCCGTCCCGCAACGGGCGTACGGCGACGATGTTGGCCGGTGTGCGCCCGACCATCCGCTTCGCCTCGGCACCGATGGCAAGCACGCGCTTGGTGCGGGTATCCATGGCCACCACGCTCGGCTCGGAGATGACGATCCCGCGATGGCGCACCGTGACGAGCGTGTTCGCCGTGCCGAGGTCGATCCCGACGTCGTGCGAGAGCAGCCCGAGCAGGCCGTCGAAGATGCCCACGGTGCCTCCGCTGAGGGCCGAATGCGATGGTGATTGAGGGTGCGCCGGGCGTCCGGGCCCAGGGGCCAAGGATGACGGATCGGCCACTCCCCGGCAACGGACTTCCGGCGACCATTCGTCCCGGTAAGGTGTAGCCGATGTCGCCTCCCTCACGACCCGAGCCCGCGGAGCTGCCGGAGGACGAGCTGCGACGCCTCTCCGACGGGACGCATCCCCGACCGTGGAGGCTGCTGGGCGCGCACGTGATGCGAACGGGCCAGCAGGAGGGGGTGCGCTTCGCGGTATGGGCGCCGAACGCACGATCGGTGAGTCTCGCACCCGGGTCGACGGCGGCAAGGCCCGATCGCCTCCCGATGCTGCGGCTCGGCGACTCCGGCGTCTGGTCCTGCTTCGTGGCCGGGTTCCAGCCGGGAGACCGGTACCGCTTCGCCGTGACCGGCGCCGATCGCCGGACCACGCTCCGCGCCGACCCCGTGGCCCGCTGGTCGGAGCTCCGTCCGGGCACCGCGTCCCGGGTCGCCGCGCCGTCGACGCACGCCTGGCGCGACGCAGGCTGGCTCGGTGCGCGGCGCTCGGCAGACATGCATCGGTCGCCGATGCGCATCTACGAAGTGCACCTCGGCTCCTGGCGTCGCCGGCCGGATGGAGGCTGGCTCTCGTATGCCGAAATCGGGCCCCTCCTGGCCGAGCACTGCCGGCGGCTGGGCTTTACCCACGTGGAGCTGATGCCGATCGCCGAGCACCCGTTCGACGGCTCGTGGGGCTACCAGGTGACCGGCTATTACGCTCCGACGTCGCGCTTCGGCAGCCCCGACGAGCTGCGTTCGATGGTGGATGCGCTCCATCAGGCCGGGATCGGGGTGATCCTCGATTGGGTGCCGGCCCATTTTCCGCGCGACGCGCACGCGCTGGCGCGCTTCGATGGAACGGCCCTCTACGAGCACGCTGATCCGATGCGCGGCGAGCATCCCGACTGGGGGACCCTGATCTTCGACTTCGAGCGGCCGGCGGTCCGCAACTTCCTGATCGGCAACGCGTTGTACTGGCTCGAGGAATTCCATTTCGACGGCGTGCGGGTGGACGCCGTGGCCTCGATGCTTTATCTCGACTATTCACGACGCCCCGGGCAATGGCAGCCGAACGCGCTCGGCGGCAGGGAGAACCTGGAGGCGATCGGCTTCCTCCGCGAGCTGAACGATCGGGTACATGACGCTTTTCCGGACGTGATCACCGTGGCCGAGGAGTCGACCGCCTTCGATGGCGTGAGCCGATCCACCGTCGACGGCGGCCTGGGCTTCGACCTGAAATGGGACCTGGGCTGGATGCATGACACGCTCGACTACTTCGCGCGCGCGCCCCAGTGGCGAGGCACGCACCGGCACCGGATCACCTTTCGGAGTGTCTACCTTCGCGACGAACGCTGGGTGCTGCCGCTCTCGCACGACGAGGTGGTGCACCTCAAGCGGTCCCTGCTGGGAAAGATGCCGGGCGACGCCGCGCAGCGCTTTGCCAGCCTCCGCTCGCTGCTGGCCAACCAGGTCGCGCAGCCGGGGAAGAAGCTCCTCTTCATGGGCACCGAGCTTGCGCCCGAAGGGGAGTGGAATCACGACCTTGAGCTGCCCTGGCGGGCCGCGGAGGGGGATGCCCTGCGCGCCGAGCTGGATCGCTGGATGGCAGATCTCGGAACCCTGTATCGAGCCTCGGCGGCGCTGTGGGAGGCGGACGAGGATCCTTCCGGCTTCGCCTGGATCGACATCGGCGATCGCGATGGCACGACCTTCGCCTGGCTCCGCCGCGGCGCGACCCCCAGCGGAGGCGAAGACCTGCTGGTCGTGGTGCAGAACCTGGGCGCCATGGCGCGCCGCCGCTACTGGCTCGGCCTCCCGGGCGCCGGCCGTTGGCGCGTCGTGCTCGATACCGACGACCGGCGCTACGGTGGCATCAGTCCGACGCGCCGCCAACCGATCATGGCCGCCGCGGTGCCGCTGGGCAGCATGCCGGCATCGGCGGTCATCACCCTGCCGGCCCTGGGAACCCTCTTCCTTCGCCCGGACGCCGGCTAGCGGAGAGGTCGGTCTCGTCCCAGGGCCGCGGCCAGGCTGGCAACGAAGGGATCGTCGCGCAGCTCCTCGATCGGGAGCGCGAGGCTCAGCGACCAGTTCGCGCGTTGGGGCGCAACCGTCCCCGGCACATTCACGCGCTCCTCCTCGGCCAGCGCGTCCTCGAGCGTGGCGGTGACGACGGCAGACGGCGAGGCCGACAGGGCTGCGTGCGCGGCGAGGATGACCTGCCGTGGCTCGGCATCGCCGGGGAGCCCGGTGACCGCCTGGAGCCTGCCGCGCAGCGTGGCAAGTGCGCCGGGATCGGGTGCCACGCCGGCCCGCTCCTGGTCGGCGAGGTCGGAGCCGCTCCAGAGCCCCGCCAGCGTCGGCAGGTCGTGCGTGCTCAGAAGGGCCATGGCATGCCGCGGAAATGCTGCGGGCGGCTGCTCCTCGAAATAGACGACCCGCATCGACAGGATCCTCCGCTCGGCGAGCCTCTCCCGAACGCCCTCCTCGAGCGTGCCGAGGTCCTCTCCCACGATCCACGCCCCGGCGCGGAGGCTCTCCAGGGCCAGGATGGCCAGCATCTCCTCCGATGGGTAGCGCACGTAGGCCCCCTGCGAGGAGGGATGCCCGGCCGGCACCCACCAGCCTCGGAAGAGGCCCGCCGCATGGTCGATGCGCAGGCCGGCAGAATGGCGAAGGCCCGATCGCAGCGTCTCGATGTACGGCCGGTAGCCGGCCGCCCTGAGGCGATGAGGCACAAAGGGAGACAGGCCCCAGTCCTGCCCATCCGGCCCGAGCAGGTCGGGGGGCGCCCCCAGCCATGCCCCTTGAGCGAGCTGGGCCTGCCAGCTCCAGGCGTCGAAACCACCGGGGTCGAAGCCGATCGGTAGATCCTGGACCAGCCCTGGCCCCTGGCTCCCCGCCGCACGCAGCTGCTCATCGAGGAGCCATTGCACCCATTCGTGGAACGCGACTCGCTCTCCCATCTCGTCGGCCAGTCGGGCAGCAGCCGCTCCGTCGGGGTCCCGATAGTCGTCCGGCCAGCGGCGCCAGTCGCCGCCGAGGCGCTCGGCGATGGCCGCATAGACGGCCCAGCTGCGGAGGGAGCCGCCCAGCTCGTGGCGCAGGGCATCGATGCCGCGCCGCACCTCATCCGTCGTGGCGGCAACGCTGGCCCAGAGCAGCTCCAGCGCCTGCAGCTTGAGAGCCAGCACCCGCTCCCGGTCGACGAGTCGCTCGGCGTTGAGCGCTTCCCCGGACGAGGCCAGCGGAGCCAGCTCGTCGCCCATGCGCTCCGCACCGGGGATCCTGCCGACCGCCAGGTGCAGCAGGCTGCGGAAGCGCCGCGTGCTGGGGAAGTAGGGGCTCGCCTCCGGCTTCGGGCCGGGGTTCGGCGAACCGAGGGGGCTCACCTGCAGGATGCCGGCCCCGATCTCGTTCGACCACGCTGCCAGCTCGCGCAGATCCTCCAGGTCACCGATTCCCCAGCTTCGCCGGGATCGGGTGGTCGGCAGCTGAACCGACCAGCCCCAGGTGCGCAGGTCGTCAGGCAGGTGGCAGTGAGGCGGCGCCGCGATGAGCAGCTGCTCGCCGGCGTCGGTCGTCAGGCGGTGGTATCCGAGCGGCAGGTCGGGCGGCAGCCGCTCGATGGTTCCGAGGTCGCTGCCGTCCTCGAGGAGGACATGGCCGGGGGCGTCGAGCGGATCACCGCCGCGCACCAGCCGAACAGGGTCGCGGGCCGGCGTCGACGGGGCCGCGGGCTCGTCGCCCATCGCGGCGGAGAGGAGATCGTGCGTCTGGTCCGAGACCGCGCGATGCCTCCCCCAGGCATCGGTCCAGCCGGCGACGATGAGGCCGCGCGACGAGCTCAACGCCGCCTGGCGGCCGCGGGCGAGCCCGCTCGGCGGATCGTGAAGATGCGGTAGGGCAGCCGGGCTGGATCCAGCTCGACCGCCACGTCCGCGCCGCGCAGCCGTCGCGAGCGACCGGTGAGCAGGTCGACCATCAGGTAGGCCTCGTCCCAGCCGACGCCGATCGCCGGCAGGTCGGGATGGAGGGTCGCCTGCTCGGCACGGGTCGGGTCGCAGTTCACCGCCACGTAGACCGGGTCACGCCAGCTGGTGGGGAAGCCGGTCTGCGGATCGAGGTCGCCGGCAGGGAGCGCCTTGCGATAGAAGAGGGTCTGCTGACCGGTGACCCTCTCGAAGCGCAGGTTGTCATACAGCCGCAGGGCGCGCCACTCGCGGCGCAATCGGTTCAGGCCACTGATCAGGGCCTTGATGTTCCCGGGAGCATCCCAGTCACGCGCGCGGATCTCGTACTTCTCGCTGTGCGCGTACTCCTCCCGGCTGCCGAGGCGACCGCCCTCGCACAACTCGAATCCCGAGTAGATGCCCCAGGACGATGAGAGGGTGGCGGCCAGCACGGCGCGGATCTTGAACGCGGCCCGGCCTGCGTCAAGGTGGTGCGGATAGATGTCGGGCGTGTTCGGCCACAGGTTGCCGCGGAAGTACTCGCGCATCGGTCCCTGCGTCAGCTCTTCGAGGTACGCGCGCAGCTCGTCCCGCGTGTCGCGCCAGGTGAAGTAGGTGTAGCTCTGGTTGAAGCCAGCCTTGGCCAGCGCCCGCATCCGCTTCGGCGTGGTGAAAGCCTCGGCGAGGAGGATCACGCCGGGGTCAACCGCGTGGACTTCCGAGATCAGCCAGCGCCAGAAGGCGACCGGCTTGGTGTGCGGGTTGTCGACACGGAAGATGCGGACGCCGCGCCCGACCCAGGTGAGCACCACCTCCAGCCACGCCCGCCAGAGCGCCTCCCGCTCGGCCGCGATCGGCCCGGCGAAATTGAACGGGTAGATGTCCTGGTAGCGCTTGGGCGGATTCTCGGCGTACTTGATCGTGCCGTCGGGGGCATGGCTGAACCACTCGGGATGCTGCTCGACCCAGGGGTGATCGGGCGAGGCCTGGAGGGCGAGGTCGAGCGCCACCTCCAGCCCGGACGCCTCGGCGGCGCGCCGGAAATGGTCGAACGCCCGGAGCCCGCCGAGCTCCGGTGCGACCGCGGTATGTCCGCCTCCCTCGCGCCCGATGGCCCACGGCGAGCCGGGATCCCCGCGCCGTGCGGTGAGGGTGTTGTCGCGCCCCTTGCGATTGGTGCGGCCGATCGGATGGATCGGCGGCAGGTAGACGACGTCGAAGCCCATGGCGGCGATCTCTGGCAGGCGCCATTCCGCTTCGGTCAGGGAGGTCGGCGTCGGGCGGCGGGGGTCGCGCCCCTGGGACCTCGGGAAGAGCTCGTACCAGGCCGAGCAACGTGCCAGATCGCGGTCCACCACCAGCGGCAGCTCGCGCGGGTAGCGGGTCGCGGCAGTTCGATCGGGATGGCGCCGGGCCGCTGCCACGACAGCGTCGGTGGCGAGGGCTGCAGCCCGGGTCCGCTCGGTGCGCGCGCGGCCCTCGCGCGCCAGCGCATTGCGAATCAGTGTCGCGTCGACGCCGCGCGCGCGCGTCATCGTCGCCGCGAGCAGGGCTCGCCCCTCCGCCAGCTCGGTTGCGACCGGGACACCTGCCTCCAGCTTGCGGCTGATCGCCTCCCGCCAGGAACCGATCGCGTCCCGCCACACCTCGATCGTGTAGCGGTGCGGCGCGTTGCGGGTCAGCCGAGCGGTCCCGCTCCAGCGCTCGTTGTCGACCAGCCGCATCGGCGACTCGGTCCAGGCCGATCCGTCCTCTCTGCGCAGCAGCAGCGCCGCGGCGAGCAGGTCGTGGCCGTCGGCGAAGATGTCGGCCGTGACCCGCAGGTCATCGCCGACGACGCGTTTGACGGGATGCACTCCGCAGTCGAGCTCGGGGTCGACCTGCTC
>JALYNS010000156.1 GCA_030773035.1 Chloroflexota bacterium | reverse complement strand
ATGTCGAGTACGAGCCGCAGCGAGAGGCGGTGGCGGTCTAGCCCTCGAGACCGATGGGGCGCCGGGTCGGATCCCGGCGCCCCGCTCCACCTCGGGCCGGGTTAGGATGCCGGCGTGCGCCTCTTCGCAGCCGCTATCGACCTGGTTGTTGGACTGGGACTGGCGTGGCTGGCGACCATCGGGATCTCCCTCGACACGATTCCGCGCGCAATGGCATTGGTCGTCGCCGGCCTGATGCTCCTCGCCGGAGCGGGGCTGGCGATGAACGCCCCGTGGGGGGCGCGCCTCGGACAGGCGCTCGGCTGGCTGGGCCTGGGACTGGGCGTGCTGACCGTCGTCGGAGGCATCGCCGCGTTCATGCAGGGGGGCGACTTCAGTGACCTGGCCGGCGCCGTGCTGCTGGCGCTCGGCGCCACGCTCAGCATCAGCTTCGGCCTCGCCTTGATTGTCAATCGTCGTGCGGCTGCGGCAGACTAGGCGACATGGCGCGTGCAACCTGGAACGGGGCATTGATCGCTGAGAGCGACCGCTTCGAGATCGTGGAAGGGAACGTCTACTTCCCGCCGGAAACGGTCAAGCCCGAGTTCCTGCGACCATCTGACACGCATACCACCTGCTGGTGGAAGGGCGAGGCCAGCTATTACACGCTGGAGGTCGACGGGAAGCGCAACCCCGACGCGGCCTGGTTCTATCCCGATGCGTCCGACGCTGCCAAGAACGTCGAGGGCTACGTCGCCTTCTGGCGAGGGGTGACGGTCGAGCGCTAGACCGGAGGCGGAGGGGCCGGCTCGCGCTTTCCCATGAACAGTCCAAGGCCGATCGAGGCCACGGTAAGGCCGACCCCGATCGCAACGCCCGCCAATGGCAGCGTCGTGTCGCGTACGGCCTCCGGACCTGGCGACACGAGGCGCGCCAGGTCAAACGACGCGCTGATGTTGAACGGACCCTGGACGGTCCCGGACGCGCTGATCACGAAGTCCAGATCGCCGGAGTCGGTGTCGAACGTGCCGGTAACGGTGGCGTCCTCGGCCGCGACGCCCGTCTCGAAGGTGCAGGTCTCGCTCTTCTCGCCCCACGCCACGACCTGCGAGGTCCCGGTTACCGCGCCCGTAGCGGGGTCGTAGACACCCTCCAGCGTCGCCATTCTCATTGCCTCGAAGATGCAGTCGGCGCCGAACGTATCGCCGTCAAACGCCTGGTTCACGCGCAGGAGACCGATGCCGGAGATCTCGTTCCCCTCGTTGACGACCAATCGCCAGCCGTTCTCAAGCACGGTCTCGGTCGTATCGGTTCGATCCAGGACCGACGCGTCGAACGTTCCGTTCCTGGACACGTTGCCAGGGTCGTCGTCGCTCACCTGGTCCGTGGTGGTGCCGGTCACCGGGTAGCTGAAGCCGAGTCCCTGGAAACCTCCCGACAGCGTGCCGGTCGCCGGGTCGTAGCTCAGGCGGACGAACAGCGGGCTGAGCTCGCGCGTCTGGGTCTGGCCGCCCGCCTCCCCCGTGGCGGTGTGTCGGGCGATGCCGTCCAACTTCTCGGCAAAGGCATCCCAGAACGCCCACACCTGCAGGTCAGATGTGTTGGTGAAGGCCGCTCCCGACGAGCTGCGCGCCTCATAGACGACCTGGGCGCCGCCATCCACCACGCCGCCATTGTCGGGGAAGGTGAGCGACAGCTCGCTGGAGACGTCGTTGAGCACCTCGAAGTCGAGGTCGGTCGTCGCGAGCGTGCCCGTGATCGTGACCGGGTCGCCGACCGGGGGCAGTGTCAGCGTCAGCGTCCCCGCGCCGGATGGCTGGCCACCGAACAGGAGGAGTGCTCCGCTCGCCGCGGTGAGGACGATCCCCGCCCCAGCGCCGACGAGGGGCCCCCGGCGCTCCTCGTCCGCTCCCCACCAGAAGTTCCGACGGGCCGTCGGCCGGCTGACCCTGCCGATGGGAGGCCCGATGCCCTGATCGACCTGTGCCAACCAGTCGGCGTCGAATTGGTCCCCCCCGAACGGGTCGGACATCGCCACCCGGGCGTCCAGGGCGACCTTGCTGCCCGTGAGCTTGCCGTTGACCACGCTCAGGCTGCCGAGCTTCTTGTTGTTGTTGCGGAAGTCGGCGTTCAGGTCATCGATCCAGGTGTCGATGCCCTTGGCGAGGTCCTTGAGCTGGTCGCCGAGGAAGGGCGTGTCGAACGGCCAGGTCGACGTATCCGCCTTCAGGTTGCCGCGCTTGGTGACCGAGATGTCGACCTCCAGCGACATGCCGACGGCCGAGATCGTGACCTTCACTGCGCCACCTTCCCCGCGACTGAAGGTGGCGGTCGGCTTGAGGCTGTCGGGGACGCCGGGGATCTTGGCCCAGGTCAGCGGGCCGGGCGGCACCTCGAGCGTGTCGCGGGTGCAGGCAACGAACTCCCGATACTCCTTGGGAAGCTCGGGGGGCAGCACCTTGAGGGCCTTGCCATCGGGCACAGATAGCGACCTCCACAGCGGTTATAGGACCGCTGAGCGGCGTTGGCAAGCCCTCCCGGGCCGACCCTACCGCACGCGGGCCAGGGTCACGCCATCGGCGATCGGGATCATGGCCACGTCGACCCGCTGGTCGGTGGCGATCGCGGCGTTCAGATTGCGAATGGCGACGGTCTCCTCGTCGGTGTCAGCCGGGTCCGCAACTCGCCCACTCCACAGCACGTTGTCGATGGCGATCAGCCCTCCGGAACGCACAAGTCGCAGGGCGCGCTCGTAGTAGCCCGCGTAGTTGCCCTTGTCGGCGTCGATGAAGGCGAGGTCGAAGGTGCCGGCAGAGCCCTCCTCCAGCAGCGCGTCGAGCGTGTCGATGGCGGGACCCAGGCGCAGCTCGACCCGGTCAGCGATCCCTGCCTCGCTCCATCCGCGCCTGGCGACGTCGGTGTACTCCTTCGAGATATCGCAACACACGATGCGACCACCCGCTGGCAGCGCCAGGCCCATGGCGGTCGATGAGTAGCCGGTGAAGGTGCCGACCTCCAGGATGCGTTGCGCGCTGAGGAGCTGGACCAGAAGCGAGAGCAGCGCTCCCTCCTCGACGGCGATCTGCATCCGCGCCTCAGGCATCATCGCCGTCTCCTCGCGAAGGCGGCGCAGGACCTCGGGCTCGCGGACGCCGACCTGCTCCAGGTAGGCGTTGACCTCTTTCGACAGGCCGATCGATCCGCTCGACATGGCGCCATCCT
Source organism: Chloroflexota bacterium (assembly GCA_030773035.1). GTDB lineage: Bacteria > Chloroflexota > Limnocylindria > QHBO01 > QHBO01 > CF-167. The sequence continues at coordinate 18,284 of JALYNS010000156.1, read as the reverse complement.
AGCGGAGGGCCACGCTCCTCGGGCAGTGCCGGCGGGCTAGCGTCCCGTCAGCTGCAGGCCGAATCCGCCGGCGTTCAGGGTGAGGCTGCCGGCCTCGATCCGATAGCTGACCGTCTCCGCCTGCAGGACCCGAAGGATCGCCGTCTCCACGTCGCCGGCGGGCGCCTCGCAATCGCGCTTGGTCGTCACCAGGTCCGAGAAGCGCAGCGTATCGCCGGTGGCGACGTACTGCCCTCCACCCGAGTTGCAGCTCGTGTTGAGGGTGACGCGCCCATCTGCCTGGAAGGCGATGGTGGCGAGCAACGAGACACTCGAAACGGCATCTCCGCTGATGATCGATTCGACCGTCCACGTGGGGCCGACCAGCGGCAGATCAGGATCGGCGACCTCGCGGTCGAGGAGGGAGATTGCCGCCCCGGGACTCGCCAGCTCGAGGTTGTTGCCGTTGAGGGTCACCATCGGTCGCGAGCCCAGGAAGGCGGAGAGCCACTCATCCTGCGCATGCCGATCAGGGTCGCAACCCATCTCGGTCGTGGAGAGGTCGCTGACCAGCAGCTGGCCATCGGCGAAGGTATAGGTGCCGCCGAGCATGTTGCACCCGGCCGAGGCGCCCAGCTGCCCGTCGGAGAAGGTGATCCGGATGCGAGTCCCCGGGACCAGGTCATGCGCCTGGCCGTTGATCGTGACGGCCGTGGAGAGGAACGCGCGCCCGTCGAGCGAGGTGCTCGCCGCGGGGCTGCATCCGGCCATCACGATCGGCAGCAGCAGGAGGATGCGTGCGAAGATCGTCATGCCCGCGGGACGCTTCCGCGGCCCTCGCGGTTCCGTTCCGTACCGGGGGCACCTTCGTGAAGTTCGGCCTGCAGGTCAACTCGTTCACCTGGCCCGGCGGCCCCGCCGCCATCGGTCCAACCCTGGCGCGCGTCACGCGAACGGCCGATGACGTCGGGTTTGACTCGATCTGGGTGATGGACCACTTCTTCCAGATTCGCGGCCTCGGCCCACCCGAGGCGCCGATGCTCGAGGGGATGACCGCGCTCGGCTTCATGGCCGCGAACTCGGCGCGCGCACGGCTGGGCCTGATGGTGGGCGGGATCCACTACCGCCAGCCCGGCCTCTGGATCAAGGCCGCCACGACGCTCGACGTCCTCTCAGGGGGGCGCGCATGGTTCGGGATCGGGGCCGCATGGAACGAGGAGGAGTCGGTGGGCCTCGGGTTTCCGTTCCCTCCGCTGCGCGAGCGATTCGAGATGCTCGAGGAGACGCTGCAGATGGCCCACGCCATGTGGTCCGGCGGGACCGGCAGCGGCGCTTCCCTCGCGGGCAAGCATGTTGCCGCCTCGCGGCTGCTCAACTCGCCACAGTCGATCTCGCGCCCGCGGGTTCCGATCATGATCGGCGGCGGCGGCGAGAGGAAGACATTGCGCCTGGTGGCGCAGTACGGCGATGCCTGCAACGTCTTTGGAGACGGCGCACGGATCGCCCACAAGTACGCCGTCCTGAGAGAGCACTGCGAGCGCCTCGGGCGGCCCTACGACGAGATCGAGCGGAGCACCCTGCAGAGCATCGACCTCGAGTCACAGTCGCCGGACCAGGTCGTGGAGCGCCTCGGGTCGCTTGCCGATGCGGGCGCCCAGCACATCCTGGTCAGCGTCCGCGGGGTCAGCGACGTGGCGCGGCTGGAGCGGATCGGCTCGGAGATCATCCCGCAGCTGCGCGGGGGATCCTGATGTCCGATCGTCGCAACGAGCTGATCGGTGAGGTCTCGCGGCGGCCGGGAGCCTTCTTCCGGTTCGCGATCGGCCTCTGCCGAGTGGTGGTGTTCGTATTCGGCCTGCGATTGGAGCTGCGCGGGGCGGAGCATCTCCCGAGAGACGAGCACGGCCGCCTGGCGGGAGGCTGGATCGCGGTGCCGGTCCCGCACCGACGCTGGATCGACCCATTCCTCCTCCTGCTCCTCCTCCCGATCGAGCCGCGACTCGCCTTCTTCGCGGACGGCCGGGTCCTCGTCAGGACGCGCATGCGGAGGCTCCTCTTCCGCCTCCTGGGCGGCATGGTGCCGGTCTGGCCGCGGGGCGGCGCCAAGGCCTTCTGGGCGCACATCGAGGCCGCTCGGCGGGTGCTGGAGGCGGATGCTGTCTTCGTGATCTTCCCGGAGGCGGGGCCGGCGTCAGAGCCCCACCGGACGCGGCCGATCGAGCCGGGCTTCGGCTACCTGGCCATGCGCACCGGCGCGACGCTGGTGCCGATGGTGATCGGGGGGACCGGTGAGTTGTATCGGAGGCGCCGCCTGGTCCTGAGCGTGCTGCCCGCCACGACGCCGCAGGAGCTTGCCGGCCGGCCGCACGGGGCTGCCTCTCCTGACCCGGGCAGCCCCGACGAGCGAGCCGAGGCGCGAAAAATCGCCGATGCCTTTGCGGTCCTCATGGCGCCGCCGGTAGCCGACCTGCACCACGAGATCGAGCGCGCCTCGGCGGGCGATCGGAAGCGGTGGCGCTGGATGACGCACTGGCTCGACTGGGACGCCGATGCGGCCGACGCCGCGCGCGCTGCCCGCGACAAGGGGAGCGGCTAGGCGATCTGCGCCCGCCTCAGTCGTCTGGCATCGCTCGCCGCGAGCCGACTGGGCGTCCGGCCTCGGGGAAGGCGAGCGTGCCGGCGGCCACCCACCACTCCATGATTTCGTAGGCGAGGCGTCCGGCCTGGACCGATGGGTCCCCGTCGCTCAGGCGACGGGCCTCAGCCGGATCGCACGCGAAGATCGAGAGGCCGCGGAGCGAGGCGTCGGATTGCTCCCCCAGCGGCCCGTTGGCGACCAGCACGCCCTGCCTGCGCAGCTCGGCACGGTAGGCGAGGTGCCGCGCCTGGAGGGCGTCGAGCTCCTCCTCCGGCATGTCCGGCGCGTCGGCCGGCCGGCGGAGGAGGACCAGGGTGTACACGTCGAAGGCGTCGGGGATGTTCGGATCTCGCGGCATCGTCAGGAAGCACGCAGCTCGGCCTCGACATCGGCAATCGGCCGCACCGACCGCTCGCCGGTCGCGCGATCAGTCACCTCCGCGCCGCCGGCGGCCAATGATCGCGGCGAGATGGTGACGATACGGGGCATGCCGAGCAGCTCGGCGTCGGTCAGCTTCACGCCGGGCGATTCGTCGCGGTCGTCGTACAGCACCTCTACCGCGGCATCGGTCAGGCGCTGATAGAGCCCCTCGGCCGCCTCACCGACAGCCGGGTCGCGGGAAGCGCTGAGGGCCACCAGGTGGGCGGCATACGGAGCCACTGAGGCGGGCCAGATGATCCCTTTCTCATCGTGGTGTGCCTCGACGATGCAGGCCATCGCCCGCCCGAGCCCGATCCCGTAGCTGCCCATCACGATCAGCTTCCGGCTGCCGTCCTCGGCCAGGTATGTGGCTCCCATCTTCTCGGTAAAGTCCGTGCCGAGCTTGAAGATGTTGCCGACCTCGATCCCCTGGCGCAGCACGACCGGCGACCCGCAGTTCGGGCAGGCGTCCCCGGGGCGAGCATTGGTGATGTCGGTCACCAGGTCAGGCGTAAAGTCGCGTCCGACATTGACGTTCAGCAGGTGGTACCCGTGGCGGTTGGCGCCGGCGACCAGGTTCGGCGAGCGGGCAGCCAGGTCATCCACTACGACGGTGGTGCCCGTTGTCCCGATCGGCGAGGCGTAGCCCGGCACCATGCCCGCCCCCGCAATCTCCTCGGCATTGGCGGGGCGCAGCCCGCCGATCGCCTTGACCACGTTGCTCAGCTTCGTCTCGTTGACCTCGAAGTCGCCCCGCACGATGGCGGTCAGCAGGCGCCCGTCGCCGGTGACGAAGAAGGTGGCCTTGGCGGTGCGGTCCTCACCCACGCCGAGCAGCGCCGCCAGCGACGCGATGGTCGGCGTCTCCGGCGTTGCCACCTCCTCCGTCGGGAGGGGCTCAGCCGGGGCCGGCTCGGGCTTGGCGACCGTCGCGATCTGCTGGTTGGCGGCGTAGTCGCACGCATCGCAGATGACCAGCGTGTCCTCGCCCGCGTCATTGAGGGCCATGAACTCGTGGGCCTGGCTGCCGCCCATGATCCCGACATCGGCGCCGACCACGACCGTGTCGAGGCCGAGCCGCCCGAAGATCTTCTCGTAGGCCTCGTAATGCGCCATGTATGAGCGATCGAGCGCTTCCTCGTCCGGATCGAGCGTGTACGCGTCCTTCATGACGAACTCGCGGACCCGGATCAGGCCGCCGCGCGCCCGCGGCTCGTCACGGAACTTCGTCTGGAAGTGGTAGACGATGGCCGGCAGCTGGCGATAGCTCTTGACTAGGTCACGCAGCAGGTCGGTGACCACCTCCTCGTGCGTCATCGCCAGCACCATGTCGCGCCCCGACCGGTCCTTGAATCGCACCATCTCCGGGCCGATCTTGGCGTAGCGCCCGCTCTCGCGCCACAGGTCGGCCGGGTGCACCACCGGCATCTCCATCTCCTGCCCGCCAATGGCGTTCATCTCTTCGCGGATGACCTGCTCGATGCGCTGACTGACGCGGAAGCCGAGCGGCAGGAGCGAGTAGATGCCGGCCCCCAGCTGGCGCACGTAGCCGGCCCGCACCAGCAGCCGATGCGAGGCCATCTCGGCCTCGGCCGGGTTGTCGCGCAGCGAGGTGAAGAAGAGCCTGGAGAGGCGCATGGAGCGCTGATTCTACCGGCTCAGGTGAGCCGGTCCCGCTCAGTCGCGGTCGGGATCAGGAAGGGCGTCGCCCAGCAATGCCCCCGGCCCGTCGTCGTCGTGCGCCAGCCCGACCAGGTGCTCGCTCGCGCGCAGCCCGCGCACCGGGAGCAGTGCCAGGAGGAGCAGCCCGAGCGAGGCGACCAGCAGCCCGTCGATGCCCTGCCACTCGGCCGCTGCCCCGCCGAGCAGGCTGCCGGTGATCTGGCCCAGTGCCAGGAAGACGGAGTACAGGCCCATGATCGCCCCCCGATCGGAAGGGTGCGCCTCGCTGATGTCGGCGAGCATTCCCAGCGCTGCCGGCGTGGCGCCGGCAAGCACGAAGAGGCCGGCCAGCATGCCGAGGGCCAGTGGCGCCTGGAGCGCCAGCCCGAATCCGTCGGAGTGGTTGAGGCCGAAGATCGAGCCGACCATCAGCAGCCCGCCGGCGATGCCGACGACGATGATCGACGTCCGCCGATAGCGCTTGAAGCGCCCGCCCCAGTAGAAGAGGCCCGCGAAGAAGACGAGCAGTGCGCCGCCAAGGCCGACGCTGATCTGGGTCGGCGCGAAGCCTCCCATCAGCAGCTGATCGGCGAAGCGGGGCGAGGGCTCACGGACAAGCTGGAAGATCGACTGGGCGGTCCATGTCCCGATCACTCCGTTGAGCGCGATCCAGGTCGGCGCCAGCAACCAGACGCGTGGGCTGCTCATCACCCGCCGATAGCGTGCGAAGTCGAAGCCCGGGCGAAGCTCGGCCGAATGGACCGGTTTCACCGCCGGGGAATGCGCTGGCGCGTGCGTGCCGACCTCTGCCACGCCCCAGCGATAGATGGCGAAGGAACCGGCGTACAGCACCGCGTTGAGGAGGAAGGCCACGCGGCCGAAGCCCTCCCACAGCGGACCGGCAGCCACGATGCCGACGCCGAGGCCGGCAATCGTCGCAGCCTCGAAGCGGGCCACGGTGCGGCCGCGCAGGGGCACGTCGCGGCTCGTGGCAATCGCGATGTAGCCCAGGATCGACGGGATGCTGGCGCCGGCAGCGGCTCCCTCCACGAACCGCGTGACGCCGAGCAGGAAGAGGTCGGTGGTTGCCGCGGTGAGGATCACCGCGAAGGCCCCGAAGACCGGTCCCCACTGCATCACGCGGTGCGCCCCGAGGCGATCGGACAGGATGCCGAAGCCCGGGGACAGGATCAGCTCGGCGACGAAGTAGGTCGCCGTCATCAGGCCGAGCAGGAAGGCGCCCATCTCCGGACCGCCGTGCGCCGGCAGCTGCGCAGCGTAGTACGCGAACAGGCCGCCGGTCAGGCCGGTGCTGAAGCGCAGCGTGAAGGTGCCGAACAGGACGGCCTGGATCGAGCGATTCACCTGGCGTCCTAGGGTAGCGGCTCCAGCGGCGGGGCACTCGGCGCCGCAGCTCGCCGCCGTCGGCGGAGACGGAGGCCGACCAGCGTGCCGCCACCCAGCAGCACGACCCCACTCCCACCGATGGCGGCACGCAGCTGCCCCGCCGACTCGGCGCCCGTTCTCGTGGCGACTGCCGCGGCAGTGGCCTGCGTCGCGGCATCGAGCCGGGCGGCCTCGAAGGCGGTGCGGGCGGACTCGAGCGTCGCGCCGGGGTCGGCCCCCAACAGGCCAATCGTCTCGAACAGGTTCGCTTCGTCGTCCAGGCGATCCATGGCCGCTGCGATCCCGGCCAGCACCTCCAGCTCCATCGCCGCCTCCTCCTGTGCGGCTGCCACCCCTCCGTCGCCCTCGAACGCGCTCTGCAGTGCGCCGGGTGGGGTCAGCCCCAGCTCGCCAGCCTGGGCGACGATCTGCTCGCGCGAGACGAGCACGTCGCCGGCTATCACGATCTCGGCCTCGGCCTCGGCGAACGCCCAGGAGCTCATCGCACGGCGGAGATCGGTCGGCAGATCCCAGTCCGTCGCCTGGGTGACGAGCTCTGCATATCGGTCGCGAGCACCGGCGCGATCCTCCATCAGCGAAGCCTGTGTGTCGTTCACGATCCACTCGCTCCAGATGTCGTCGAACGCCGTCCCGATTCGCTCATCGAGCAGGTCCAGGAGCTGCTGCCAGGGCTCCAGCTCGCGGTCCACCCCGACGTCGGGCGGTGTCGTCTCGTGGACCGGTTGATAGGACATCTCCTCGTTCGCGACGGCGCGCCAGACGGCGCGCAGGCCATCCAGATCGGTACGGGCGAAGATGAGGGTCGCGACCTCGTAGCTCGCGGCGTAGGCGAAGTATTCGGTGTCCGAGTCCTCAACCCCGGGAACGCCCCACTCGTTGAGCGGGATCCGATGCGCGAGCAGCTCATCGGTCAGGCTGAATGGGCTCCCTTCCTCCTCGATCGCCATGGCCGCCTGGCCCGCATAGAAGTCGGCCCACCCCTCGTTGATCCAGCGCAGGTCGAACAGGTTCCCGTTGAACCAGATGTGGGCGGCCTCATGCAGGCCAATGAAGGCGTCAGCGTCGTATCGGACCAGGATCTTGCCGGTCAGCTCGTCGTACGTTCCGGCGTAGTCGCCCAGCCGAGTCGGCGCCGCCTCTTCGACCACCAGCGTGCCACTGACGGCGTACGGCAGGCCGATCAGCTCCTGGAGAACGGGGATCCCATCAGTCATGAGATCGCTCATGCGCGTGCCCCAGTCCGGATCGCCCTCCCAGTTGCGGATCCACAGGCGCGCCGCACGGCCGTCCACGAACGTCTGCAGGTGGTGCTCGCCGAACGTCCCCGGGCGATCGGCGGCAAGGTAGGCGAAAAAGTCGAACGGATCCGCCAGGTCGGCGGCGCTCAGCACGACTTCGCCATCGGGCCCGCTGCTGGTGACCATCGGGCTGCCCTGCACACTGGCCCGGAAGCCGGCCGGCAGCACCACCTGCACGCTGCTTCCGGGCTCGTCCATGCTGCCGTAGGCGAGGACCGAGAAGGCCACGATGTTCGAGCCCACGCGGAGGTCCCGGTCCGGCTCCCCTCCGATGTCGGGGAGGTCAAAGACGACCTGGAACGCGTAGCTCTCCTGGTAGAAGACAAACCGGGAGAAGGTCACCTCGACCTCCCGGAAGTCCTCCTCGACCGCGCCCAGCCTCGCCGAGAGCCGCTGGCCCCGGGATGAGGCGGAGACCGCATTGGCCCCGGCCGGAACCGAGAACGTAAAGCCCGCGTAGTAGGCGCGACCCTCGGACGAGTCCGGCGTGTAGGAGGTGCCGACCGCATCGATCGTCACCCGCACCAGCCGCTCGTCCGGCATGGCGTCGTAGCGCGTCTGCATCACCACGACCAGCCCGCGGTCCGCGGCAGCGAGCCGGTGGTCATTCGGCATGCCGACCGGGGCCAGCGCCAGCAGGATCAGGGCCGCGCCGACGGCTCGGGCGGCAAGGCTGCCCGGGGTCCGACGCGCCCCCCGCGTCGGATGGGCCCGGTGTCGAGGGTCAGGCGCTCTTGGCAAAGGCCTCGAGGCCGAACGCGGTTTCGAGCTGCTCCGCGGGCCGGAAGCCGACCGCGGCGCGCGGCGGTTGTCCGGGGGCGAAAAAGGCGACCGTGGGGATGCTCATCACCCCGTAATGCATGGCCGTATGCGGGTTGGCGTCCACGTCGAGCTTCATCACCTCGACGCTGCCGGCGTACTTCTCCGCCAGCTTCTCGATCTCCGGGGCGACCAGGCGGCACGGGCCGCACCAGGCCGCCCAGAAGTCGACGATCACCGGCTTCTCGTTCTTGATCACCATCTCTTCAAAGTTGGCATCAGTCGCTTCCTGGACGTTCGACATCGGTCTTGAATGGTCCTTTCGTATGTCGTCCGTCAGCCGGCGACCTGTCTGAGCATGCGGTAGACCTCGAGCACCTCTGGGTGCGCGAGCCGATAGAAGACGGTGCTGCCGTCGCGCCGAGAAGCGACGATCCCCGCCGCGCGCAGGACCGACAGGTGCTGGCTCATGTTCGGCACCTGGCAGCCGATGTCACGCGACAGGTCGCTCACCGATCGCTCGCCATCGGCCAGTCGCTCGACCACGCACAGGCGCTTGGCGTCGGAGAGCGCGCGGGCAATTGCCGCGGCTCGGTCGCGGAGCAGGTCGATGCTGAGCGTGGCTTCCATCACCGCTGATTGTGTCACTGCTTGCGCAAGGACGCAAGTGTGGGGGCAGGGTCGCGTGGCGAGACCTCGGTCAGGCGAGAGGCCACGAAGCGCACCGACCCCGCGGCGGCGAACAGGATCGCGAAGGCGAGGTAGCCGCCAATCAGCAGGACGCCCGAAGCGGTGAGCAGCCCGACGGCGTAGGCAGACACGTTGCGGACCACGAATTGGCTCTGGAATGCGATCACCTGCGGGCCGGTCGCCAGCCGGAAGAGGCGTTCGTTGGCGGAGAGCTGCCCGGCTGTGTCGCCGGCGGCCATCATCACCGCGATCAGCAGCAGGATTGCGGGAGCCAGGGGGTTGGCGGGGAACGCGGTCAGGCCAAGCATCAGCGCCGCCGTTCGGAGCAGCAGCGAGCGACGCAACAGCCTGGAGGCGGAGCCACGGACCAGGTATGAGCTGACATAGACCGAGGAGAGGACCAGCATCGCCGATGAGGTCGCCGAGATGGCGATGGCGAAGCCGGGCCCGGTATGCAGCACCGCGATTGCGTACACGGACAGGAATGGGGCGAGGCCAGCTGCCAGCATGGCGAGCGTGATGACGCGCGCCAATCGCCCCAGCCTGCCGTCGTCCGCGACTGCGGTGGCTGCGAGATGGGGAACGCGAACGCGGCCCGGGTAGGGGAGCCTTCGCAGCGCGAAGGCGGCCACCAGGCCGGCGGTCCCGGCGATGCCGAGCGGCAGCGCATAGGCCCACAGCCCGACGTTCGCCACCAGCCCGTCGATGGTCACGGCCAGCGGCAGCAGGATCACCGAGCCGATGCCGAGCGTGATGCCGGCCAGGCGCGGCGCCACGAGCCGGCGCTCGGCGTCGGGCAGGATGATCTGGTACCACGCCTGGAGCGACCCATACGCGATCGCACCGAGCGAGCCGAAGAGGCCCACTACCACAGCCAGCAGGCCAATGGCGACCGGATTCGGGATCAACCCGGCGGCGGTCAGGCCCACGATTGCGGCCATCAGCAGGCCTCTCGGCTCGCCGATGGTGGCGGCCAGCACCACTATCCCGCGCAGGTTGCCATCCGTGCGGTCCAGGAGCCAGGGGATGAAGCGCTGCGCGGTCGTGCCGATCCCCGGCAGCAGGGCGAGCAGCGTGGCCAGTGCGGGGTGTGCGCCGAGGGCCAGCAGCAGCGGAATGACGATGGCGGGCCCCGACAACGCGCCGATGAAGCCCTGCGCGACTGCCAGCCAGCGGAAGGGTCGGTAGATCCCGCTGGCGAAGAGCCGCCAGTCGGCCAACGCGACGCGTGCCGGGTGGGCAGGCGGGGAATCGGTCAAGGCGTCAAGCCTACGCGACCCGCTCGGCGGGCTGCCGATCGCGACAGCCAAGGTGTCGCGCCCGGTGCGCAGGATCGCGCCATGACCATTCAACTTGCCTGCCCATGGTGCACCGAAGAGGTCACCTTCACCATTCACGAGGCCGATGAGGAGCTCGTGTGCGACGGCTGCGCCACGCGCATGGATTTCGCGCCGGACCCCGTCATCACCTACGAGCTGCTCTACGCGTCGGCCGCCTAGGCCAGCTCCTCGGGGACCGGCAGTCCCAGGCCCCGCAAGAGGTGCGCCGCCGTGCGCCCGTCGCGAGTGCGAATGGCGGCGCCGCGGGTGCGATGGCGCTGACCGGGGAGCGTGACCAGCTCGAGCTCGCGTCCGGCCGACCGGAATGCCTCGACCAGCCGCGTCGAGTGGGATGGATGGACGTTCTCGTCGGCCGTTCCGTGCATCAACAGCAGGCTCCCGCGCACGTCGGCGGCGTGGATGAGAACGGATGACTGCCGATAGGCGTCCGGGTTTGCTGCCGGAGTGCCGAGGTAGCGCTCGCTGTACGCGGTGTCATATCCCGTCCAGTCGATCACCGGCGCGATCGCTGCGCCGACCGCGAACAGGTCGGGCTCGAGCGCCATGGCCAGCACCGTCATGAAGCCGCCGTAGCTGCCGCCCGTGATGCCGACCCCGCCGCCGCGCAGCTCGCGGCGCTCGGCAAGCTGGCGAACCGCAGCGGCCTGGTCGTGGACCTCGTTCCAGCCAAGACGGTTGCGGATGGGCGCTTCGAAGGCCGAGCCACGGAATGCCGTGCCGCGGTTGTCGACGACGACGACGGTCGCGCCCGCCTGGGCGAGGTACTGGCGCAGGGGATCGGCCGTCAACTCCCAGCTCCGCTTCACGTACTGGGAGTGAGGCCCGCCGTAGACCCAGACCACTCCGGGCGCCGGCCCCTCCGATCGTCTTCGGCCGGCCCGATAGATGGCAGCGTGAAGGGGCGTGCGACCATCGGCGGCGAGCACCTCGACGAGCGCAGGCGGATCGAGTCCCTGGTGCGCGGCCGTGGTTGACGATTCATGGACGAGCGTCGAGGCCCCCTCACGCGACGCCACCGTCACGCGCGGCGCGTGCTCCAGGTCGGACCAGGTGTCGATCCAGGCCTCGCCGTCGGGCCGTGCAGTGATCGCGTGCCATCCAGGCTCGACCGTGAGTCGCTGAGGGTCCCGCAGCGGTCGCGGCGCGTCGAGCGGAACGGCGTACAGGTGACGATCGAGGGCGCCATCATGAGTCGCGCTGAAGAGCACCTCCCCGCGGGCGGCGGCGATGGCGACGACATCGGTGACCACCCAATCGCCCGAGGTGAGGACGCGCTCCAGCTCGCCGCTCGGGGTGCGCACCTCGAGATGGCGGAAGCCGCTCCGCTCCGAGGAGAGCAGGACGCGCCCATCGGGCAGCACGCGGGCATGGTCGTCGAGGTTGATCCATGGTTCGGCCTCCTCCACCCACAGCCGCTGGGCTGACCCATCCGCACCAACCCGATGCCAGTGCAGCGAGCGCTGGTCGCGAGGCAGCACGGCCACCAGCCAGCCGCCGGTCGGATGGGGCAACACGCGGGCCAGGTAGTCGTCGGGCTGCATCCCGAGCTCAGCCTCGCGGCTGCCCGAGCCCGCCAGTGAGGCGACTCGCAGGCTCACTCGTGCGTTCGGACCGCCAGCGAACGGATAGCGGTGCTGCTCCTCGCCGAAGGGCTGAACGCCGCGCTCGTCGACGTGCGCGTAGGCGATCGAGCGCGAGTCGGCGCTCCACCAGGCGCCGTCGAACCGGTCGAGCTCCTCCGCGGCCACGTACTCGGCGAGGCCGTTGAAGACGCCCGGCTCCGCGTCGTCGGTCAGTCGACGTGGCGAGCCGCCGCGGACCGGGATCACCCACAGGTCGCCGGCGGCAACGTAGGCCACGAACGCGCCATCGGGGCTGAGGTGCGCGCCGCTTGCTCCGTCCACCCCGGGTATCTCGCGAACGGCCTGCTCGGTTTCCGTCCCGACCGCCACGAAGAGGTGGCCCGCCATCGGCACAAGCAGCGTCGGCTCAGGAGCCGCGCTCGCCCAGGCGTGTTCGGTCACGCCCAGCTCGCTCGTACGCGTTCGCTCGCGCTGGAGGTGATCCTCGTGCGAGAGCGCCTCCTCCCGGGTCGTCTCCGGCAACGGCTCAGCCACGATCGTTCGCTCGCCGGTCAGCAGGTCATGGCGCCACAGCGAGCGGACGAGTGAGCCATCGGCGGCGAAGAGGTAGGTCACCGAGCGACCTTCCGGCGCGAACTGGACCGAGCCCGGCGCATCCATGCCGGGCTCCGGGCGCCGCTCGAGGTCGTCGAGCGTGAGGCGTCCGCCGCTCCCCATGGCAGCTCTCCGTGACGAGGTCTAGCTCTCGTCGATCTCGATCGTCTCGACCTTGTCGCCGGCCTTTGGGTCATGCTGCGGGTCGCGCTCGCGGATGCTGCGCAGCACGTCCATCCCGGAGGTGATGCGACCGAAGACGGTGTGTCGCCCGTCGAGGTGCGGCGTCGGGCCGAAGGTGAGGAAGAACTGGGAGCCGTTCGTGTTCGGCCCGGCATTCGCCATCGACAGCACGCCGGGGCCGTCGTGGCGGCGCTTCACCGAGAGCTCATCGCGGAAGGAGTAGCCAGGCCCGCCCGTGCCGGTGCCGGTCGGATCGCCGCCCTGGGCCATGAAGCCGGCGATCACGCGATGGAACGTGGTGCCGTCATAGAAGCCGGCGCGCGCAAGGTTGACGAAGTTCTCGACGGTCATCGGCGCATCGGTGGCGAAGAGCTCGCAGACGATCTCGCCGCGCTCCGTCTTGAACCGCGCGGAATACGACCTGGTCAGGTCGAGGGCGCCAGTCGGCGGCATCGGTCGGTCAGCCATGCGAACCCCGTGTGTGCGGACTTGGAACGGGCCGATGCTACCGGAGGATCACGATCCCCGCTCACCGAGCAGCGAGATCGCAGATCTCAGAGACCCGGATCTCCCGCGCCCGCTCGCGCGACAGGTTCCAGGCCTGCCACGCCCGGCCCGGCTGGTTCCCTGCGAGTCGCTCCGTCCAGGCCTTCGCGACGCGGTACGCATCGCCACCGCTCGAGCCCGGCAGCCTGCACAGGTTCTCCGCCAGGACCGGGAGGGCATCGTCACCGAGTGAGGCGAGGTAGGCGAGATCGAGGCCGGTCTCGCCGCCGGGTGCTACCAGCTCGGGGTGCACTGCCCGCTCCACGTTCTGCTCCGCGACGAGCCGGACCGGCCCGATGACGTTGAAGGCGAGGCCGAAGACGATCGAGACGGCCACCATGGCGTGGATCAGCCACCTGCTCCGGTTCGCCGCCAGGGCGATGACGGCCAGGCCGCAGCCGATTGCCAGCCACACGATCGCACCGAGCACGTAGAAGCGCAGCTCGGTCCAGCCATAGGCCTCCTGGTACAGGCGCAGTCTGAGGAGGGCGGACCCGAGCACCACCGCGGTCAGGACGACGAGGCCGATCGCGGCGGCCAGGTAGGCGGGGGTGCGGCGACCGATCGTCGCCTCCGCGGCCAGGACGAGGCCGCCGACCGCGAAGGCCGCGACGAGCAGCTCGAAGAAGCCCCGACGCGCGTACTCGGCGTAGGTCAGGCCGCTCGCGGCGAGGGTGTCCTGGCCGCCGAAAAGGTATGCCCCCTGGAGCGCCACGAAGCCGAGGAAGAGGATGTCGAGGACCACCATCACGGTGGTGGCCTCGGCCGACCCGATCCGGAACCTCGCCGGAGCCGCTTCTACCGTTGACGGCTCGTCGGCCGTGCCGCCCGCGACGAAGGCGAAGAGGCCGGCGCAGAGCCACGCGACGACCAGCGCGAAGATGATCCGGGCCGGCAGCGTGCCGAGGTGGAGATCCCACGCGAACAGGTCCCCGGCGATCCGGGCGAAGACGGCGTCGGCCGCGGCGAAGAGGGCGACAAAGAGGAGGACGAGCGGAAGAGCGATCGCGAGCCCCCGGAGCACCGGGGCCGCCCGCCGGAGCGAGGATCGCGCCGTGCCGGTCGGCAAGGCCCGCCGGAGGGACCGCAGCACTCGTCCCCCGGCGACCGCGGCGAAGATCGCGAGCCGCACGCCGAGCGCCGCCAACCGTGCGATGGACTGATCCACGATGGAGAACCCGGCGAAGGCGCCGAGGGCGGCGCCTCCCAGTCCCAGTGCCGCAACCAGGTCGATATCGACCAGGTTCACATCACCGCGCAGGGCGGCGAACGAAGCGAACAGAAGCGCAGCGATCGCCAGCCAGGCGTCTCTCAGGCGTGGAGGTGGTCGAGAGGCGGGCCGCACCAGCCAGGCCGCCCCGAGAAGTGCCGCCAGCGCGATCGGCGCGTTGATACCCAGCAGGGCGTCAACGAAGAGCCACTGCGCGAGAAGGCCGATCGCGATGGCCGCCGCGGCGATCGCGCCGGCGTTGCGCAGGGCGGACGATTCGCCGGTGGTCAATGCTCGATGTCGATCACCAGGCGGCTCGGGCCGGCCAGCGTCAGGACGCGGTAGCAGCCGCCCCCGTCAAAGCCCAGGTACCAGGTGCTCAACGCCTCCCAGTCGCCACCCTCGCGAAGCTGGAGGAGCTGGTCGTAGCCGGGCTCGAAGTTGGTCGGGCCGGCGTAGGTGATGACGCCGTCCGTGACCTTGGTTCCGCCGTTCATGGTGACCTCGAGGAAGGCCGTGCCGGAGACATCCAGGGGCAGGCCGCTCGGATCGGCGTAGAAGGGAGGGAGCACGCCTTTCACGACCGTCTGCGGGATCCCGGAGGCGAACTCGAAGGTGACACGGTCGTAGCCGGCGTGCGTGCCGACCCGCACGTCGGTGATCTGGGCCCGATCCGTGGTGGATGCGATCGTGACGCTCGGGACGCAGGCGAAGGGCGGCAGGCTGTCCTCGCTCGGGACGGCTGTCGCCGTCACCGTGGCGGAGGGCTCGGCGCTCGCCGCCTGGGACGCCGGCGAAGACGGCAGGGCGCTGGCCGAGGCGACGGCCGACGCGCTCGAAACGGTGGTGCTTGGCGACGGGCTGCCTGTCGCGCAACCGGCGAGCGCGATACCGGTGATCAGGGCGAGCGCGCCGGCGATGCGGCGAGACGGGTGCGAACGGCTCATGTGCGGGCTCCAGTGCTTCTTTCGGCGGCGCCCATGGCACCGGCAAACTCTCCGACGCCGACCCTACCCGATTCGTTACGGAGAGTCTTCTGCTTTGTCGATCCGCAGGCGTGCCTCCAGCAGGCGCCGTTCGGCAGGATTGTCGGTGAGTGCCAGCGCGCGACGATCCGCGTCTCGCGCCTCTTCGGTGCGGCCCTGTCGCCGCAGCAGCTCGCCACGGGCCGCATGGAAGAGGTGATAGCCATCCAGCCGCCCTGCCAGCGGCTCGACCTCCTCCAGCGCCGCCGCTGGCCCGGCGAGCTCCGCCAGGGCGAGGGCTCGATTCAGCGCCACCACCGGCGTCGGCTGGATCCCGAGCAGGCGGTCGTAGAGCGCCACGATCTCGGCCCAGTCGGTCGCTGCGTAGGACGGGGCTCCGGCATGCACCGCCACGATGGCCGCCTGCAGCAGGTACGGGCCTGGGCGACCCATCCGCAGCGCGCGCTCCACCAGCCCCGCTGCCTCCGCGATCGCGGCGTGGTCCCAGAGTGAGCGGTCCTGGTCGGGCAGCAGGACCAGTGATCCATCCGCGGCGAAGCGAGCATGGACTCGTGCCAGGTGCAGCCGCATCAGTGCCAGCAGCCCGAGCGGCTCCGCCTCGTCCGGCATGAGGCGGACCAGCAGCGAAGTCAGCCACTCGGCGTCGGCGGCGAGCTCGCGTCGCTCAGCCACGGCTCCGTCCGAGGCGAGGTACCCCTCGTTGAAGACGAGATAGACGACGGCCAGCACCTGCTCCAGACGTTGCGGCAGCTCGGCGGCTTCGGGGATGCGGAAGGGGATGCCGGCGTCACGGATCTTGCGTTTTGCCCGCACCAGTCGCTGGGCCACGGTCGATTCGGGAACGAGGAAGGCACGGGCCACCTGCGCCGAATCGAGGCCGCCGACGGTGCGCAGGGTGAGGGCCACCTGGGCTTCCCGAGAGAGTGCCGGATGACAGCAGGTGAAGATGAGGCGCAGCCGGTCGTCCGCGGCGAGCGGGCCGCCGGTGGGAATCGGTCGCTCCATCTCGTCCGCCTCCTCTCCCAGCCGTGTCAGCCGCTCCCGGAACCTCGCGTCGCGCCGCAGCCGATCGATCGCCCGGCGACGCGCGGTGGTCATCAGCCATGCACCGGGATTGCGCGGCAGGCCGTCCGTCGGCCAGTGCTCGAGGGCGGCAACCGCCGCCTCCTGGACCAGCTCCTCCGCCAGGTCCCAGTCGCCGAGGATGCGCACCAGCGACGCGATCAGGCGGATCCGCTCCTCCCGGAGGACCCTCTCCAGGGATGCGTCGACTGCGTGGCGCTCCGTCAAGCCGATCCTCGATCAGGCCTGTCGCTCGACGATCGGGCGGATCTCCAGGGTGTCCGGCGCCGGCCACGACGATGCGAGGCGAATCGCCGCATCCAGGTCAGGGACATCGAGGATTCCGTAGCCGGCGACCATCTCCTTGCCCTCGACGAACGGCCCGTCGGTGACCGTCACCTCGCCCGACGGGCCGCGTCGGATGGTGGTCGCCGTGGATCCCGGCTGCAGCTCGTGACCGTCGAGGATCTCTCCGCTGGCCGAGTGCTCGCCCCACCAGGCGCCCACCTTGTCGTACAGGGTGCGCTGCTCGGCTTCGCTGAGGTGGCTCCAGGCGTCGTCCGCCCCGGCGATGATGAGCATGTACTTCATGGGTCGTATCAACCTCCGCTGCTTCCGGCCATGGCAACAGATGGCCCTCTCATCATGACGACGAACAGGCCGGCGCGTTCGCGACGATCCTCACGAACCTCGACGTGACACCGTTGTACATGGCATGGCCGGTTACTTCACAATGCACCGATGACCGGCGCCGTTCAACGACCCTCGACCTTGAAGGTGGCCGCGGCGCTCGGCACCGTCTACGTGGTCTGGGGCTCGACCTACCTCGCGATCGCGTACGTGGTGGAGAGCCTTCCGCCATTCCTGGCGGGCGGCGTCCGATTCCTGGTGGCCGGGCTTGCCATCGTCGCCTTCCTGGTGGCTCGCGACCGATGGCAACGGGCGCGCGGGGTAGCGCGTGGCCGGCTGCCATGGCCACGGGCGATCGAGTGGCGGACGGCCTTCATCGTGGGCGCCTTGCTGCTGCTCGGCGGCAACGGTGGGGTCATGATCGCCTTGCAGACCGTCCCGTCCGGCATCGCCGCGGTCATCATCGCCACCACGCCGATCTGGCTCAGCGTCTTCGACGCGCTGCTGACGCGGCGGATGCCGAGCAGGTTGGCAATCGGCGGCCTGCTGGTGGGTCTGGCCGGCGTGGCGATCCTGCTCCTCCCGTCGACCGGCGTCGATGCCCTTGACCCAGTCGGCATCGGGATCCTGGTGGTGGCCGCCATCTGCTGGGCGTCCGGCTCGTTGTACGCCCGCCACGGGCCGCTGCCGGGAAACCAGCTGCTCGGGACCGGCATGGAGCAGCTGGGCGGCGGCCTGGTGCTGCTCGTGACCGGGGTCGCCGTAGGCGAGGTCGGCCGCTTCGATCCAGCCGGGGTGACGACCGCCTCGCTGCTGGGGCTGCTGTTCCTCATCGTATTCGGCTCGCTGGTCGCGTTCACGGCGTACGTCTGGCTGCTGAACCATGTGGCGGTGACCACGGTGGCCACCTATGCCTACGTCAATCCCGTGGTGGCGGTCGCGCTCGGTATCGCCTTCCGCGGCGAGACGCTCACCCCGCGCTCGCTGCTGGCGGCGGCCCTGATCATGGGCGCGGTGATCGCCATGGTCAGCGGGCGGCCGCGCGACGTCGAGGAATCGGGGCCCTCGCCGGATGCGGCAACGCTCGAAGCGGGGACACGATCCGGCTGACCGAGGTCCGCTACGTGGCTCTCGCGGAGGCGCGCGGCCCGGCCGCGACGTCCTATGGCGCTGGTCGCAGCGCGACCAGCTGGCCAATGCTGTTGCCCGCCTTGGCGGCCGTGGCGACACGGGTGCCGGTGGCGCCGCTGGCCGGGAGGGACTGGTCGTCGAGGGATGCCGTCAGCTTGCTGGCGAC
>JALYNS010000155.1 GCA_030773035.1 Chloroflexota bacterium | reverse complement strand
GCGGCGCGCAGTGCGTCGCGGACGAAGCTCATCGGTCCCGCGCCAGTCGCAGCTCCAGGGCCTGGTCGGCGCTGAAATTGCGGAGCGGAAGGCTCTCGGCGGCCACCTCGAGGAGGGCTCCTGCCGGCGCCAGGCCGATCAGCTCGCAGTGGTCGATGTCGATCCCCGCCTTGCGAGCCAGGCGCCGGATTTCGTCAACCGCCCGGGCGATCCCCGTCTGTTCCCAGTCGACCAGGTTCATGCTCACCTGGGCATAGCGCGGCTCGCCGGGGTTCTCGAGCAGGACCGCCATCGCCTGCACCGCGGGGAGGCCGCCCGACGACTCGCGGATCGTCTCGGCGATCTGCCGCGCGATCCCGATGTCGTCGCTCGCCAGGTTGACGTTGAAGGCGATCAGTGGCTTTCTCGCGCCGACGGCCACGGCCCCGCCACGCGGGTGCATGCGCTTCGGCCCGTAGTCCGGGTCGCGCTCGGGATCGACCCCGAGCTCGGCCTTGAGTCCTTCGTACTGGCCGCGCCGCACATCGGCCAGGCGCCGATGATCGGGGCGAATTGAAGCCTCGCCGTACAGGTAGACCGGCAGCTCGAAGGTCCGCGCGATCTGCTCGCCGAAGCGCCGCGCCAGGTCGACGCACTCTTCCATGCGCGTCGTCCCGAGCGGCACGAACGGCACGACGTCTACGGCGCCGATGCGCGGATGCGCCCCCGTCTGCTGCTCCATGTCGATCAGCTCCAGGGCGCGGCCAACGGCCGCCGTCGCAGCTTTCACCACCGGCTCGGCGGAGCCGGCGAAGGTCACCACGGAGCGGTTGTGGGTCTCGTCCCGTGAGTAGTCGAGGAGCGTGACGCCGTCGATCTGCCGGACCGCGCGGACGATCTCCTCGACCACCTCGGGGCGGCGCCCCTCGGAGAAGTTGGGGACGCACTCGATCAGGCTCGGCACGCGGTCCTCGCAGGGCGTGGCTTGGGCAGACCGATGATACGGGACTGACCGCTCACCGCCGCATGTCTAGTCTCTAGAGTGCTATGACGACGCGTCGGTTATCTCCCTCGGTACCGGCTAGCACGGGGAGTGCTATGTCGACGCGTGAGTCCCTGTTCTTGGGGCATGCAGGTCCGGTGTCAGCACCGACGATGCTGGCGCGTCGCGTGGAAGGCTGCCGAGGTGTCGATGTAGCACTCCGGGGACTAGCGGATCAGGCGTCGCCCGCGGCAGCGTGACGTGGGTCCTCTCGGCCGATCAGGTCCGGGTTCGTGCCGCGAGCCCGTGCAAGGCGCTCGGCGAGGAGCTGGAGCGGGATGGCCGTGGCGAGGGCAGAGCCGATCATCCGCGGCAACCCTGCAGCGAGCGGAACCGTGAGCCGGCCCGCAGGGGTGAGGGCCAACGGCACGTCGTCGCCGAGGTCGGCGCCGAGGAGCGCCCCGGCGGGCGTGCCGAGTGCGGCAGCAGAGCGCAGGACGGCCCGCGATCGTTCCAGCAGGGTCTCGCCCCACGCCTCCGCGTCGGTGAGGATCAGCACCAGGCCGGTATGCTCGCCGGCTGCGGCGAGGTGCCCGTGTCGGATCGTCTCGAGCTGGAGCGCCGAGGCGGGGAGATGCGCGCCCTCCTCGATCTTGAGGGCCAGCTCCCGAGCGGCCGGGTAGTCGATGCCCGAACCGACGATCAGGAGGCGGGCGCAACCGGCCAGGGCCGCTGCGGTTGCCTCGGCGCCGGGCTCGTGGTCGGCGATCTGCAAGAGCGCCCGCACCGGCACGGGGTCAAGTCCCGCCCCGCGCAGCTCGGCGGCCAGCACCGCGGCGGCGAGCACGGGGGAGAGGTAGCCGACGGTGTGGCACCAGCTCTGGTCCTGCTCGCCGGTTGTGATCACCAGATCGGCAAGCGCGGCACCGGGCGAGCGGTCACAGACGGTGATGAGTGCGGTCGTGGATCCGGCCGCGCGGGCCGCCTCGAGTGCGAGATTCGTCGCCCACGTCCCGCCCTCGTGCGAGACGGCGATCACGACGCCGGCCGGTGGGCGGCGGGCGAGCTCGAGCGCCTGCATCGGCCAGACGGTGGCGCCGCCCAAAGCATCGGTCAGCAGTGCAGCGGCCACCATCGCCGCGTGCTCGCTGGTGCCGCAACCGGTCGTCAGGATGGGTCTGTGGTCAGCAGCGGCCGCTCGAATCGCCTCCGCCAGTCGTGCGAGCGCCGGATCAGCCGGGAACCGTCGGACCAGCCGTTCCGCGAGCGCGGGCTCCGCCGCGATCATCTCGGTCATGGCGTAGGGCGGGCCATCACGCAGCGCGGGCATCTCGGAGCCGGCCCACGGATCGGGGGCGCCGGGGAGGGGAGCCTCGGGGTCGAAGGACATACCCCGATGCTACGCTGCGGGGCGATGCCAGAGCCGTCCGGCCTGCCGATTCCCCCGCGAGCCTCATTCGAACCGGTCCTGCCGGCCGACCCGAACCTCCTCAACCTGCACGATTACGAGCGCGTCGCGGCCGAGCGACTGGCGCCTGGCCCGCTCGCCTACTTCACCGGCGGGGCGGGCGACGAAATCACCCTGCGCGACAACCGCGCGGCCTTTGCGCGACAGGCCATCGTGCCGCGCGTGATGCGCGACGTCTCCACGGTCGACCATGCCGTGGAGCTGCTCGGCCGCCGGTGGCCACGGCCGCTTTTCATCGCGCCGACGGCCCTCCAGCGCATGGCCCATCCCGACGGCGAGCTGGCAACCGCCCGCGCAGCAGCGGCGCGCGGCGTGACCATCGCGGTCTCCACGTCCGCCAGCACGGACCTTGCCGAGATCGCTGCGGTCGGTGGGCCACGTTGGTTCCAGGTCTACCTGCTCGCCGATCCCGGTGCTCGCCGCGCCCTGATCGAGCGGGCGGTGGCCAATGGATACGAGGCGCTGCTGTTGACGGTCGACCTGGCGCGGATCGGGCGCCGTGAGCGAGACCTGCGCATCGGCTTTCGGATCCCCGAAGGGGTCGAGATCCCGAACGTGGTCAGTGCCGCGGGCGTCACGCCGGCGGAGGTGGCATCCGTCGCTTTCACCGACCGCCTGACGTGGACCGACCTCGAGTGGCTCGCCGGCTTTGGGCTGCCGGTCATCGTCAAGGGAATCCTGCATCCGGACGACGCCCGCCTTGCGATCGACCATGGAGCGGCGGGGATCGTGGTCAGCAACCACGGTGGGCGGCAGCTCGATGCGGCGATTGCCAGCCTCGATGCTCTCCCGGCCGTCGTGGAAGCGGTGGCAGGACGTGTCCCTGTCCTGCTTGACGGCGGCGTCCGACGCGGCACCGACGTCCTCATGGCCCTGGCCCTCGGCGCCACCGCGGTGGGGATCGGCCGGCCGGTGATCTGGGGGCTCGCCGTGGATGGCGAGGCGGGCGTCGGCGCAGTGCTCGACCTGCTGACCGACGAGCTGGAGAACGCCATGGCGCTCGCCGGTGCCGCCTCGGCTGCCGACCTGACGCCGGACCTGCTCGCCTAGCCGCTCCTCCTCTGTCAACCACGGTTGACAGGACGCCCGCTTGTCAACTACAGTTGACAGGTGACCGAGCAGCTGACCATCCCGTCGGCGAGTGAGCCCGCCAAGGCGCTTGCCGCCGTCGTTGCCCTGCGGCGACTTGCCGAGCAGCTCGAACGCGCGGCCGTCGCGAAGGCGATCGCGCAGGGTTGGACCTGGGCCGAGGTGGCCGAGGCACTCGGGGTCACCCGACAGGCAGCACATAAGCGACACGCGCCACCGCGGCGCTGAATCCAGAAGGAGCATCCATTGTTCTTCGCGAGAAAGTTCCAGGAGATGAGGACCGTCAGCCGCCTGTTACAGGGGGCCGAGCGCATCGCCCGAGCGTCGGGCGAGGAGCAGCCGGGGGCGGAGCACCTGCTCCTCGCCGCGATGGACCTGCCGGATGGCACCGCTCGGCGGGCTTTTGAGCGCGCCGGCGCCAACCCGGACGGCCTGGCTGCGGCGATCGCAGCGCAGCACGCGGACGCCCTCCGATCGGTTGGGATCGACGCCGGAGAGGTGGGGGACCTCGAGGTCCCCGCTCCGGAGGCGCGGAGCGTGTTCCGGTCCACGCCATCGGCACAGGCCGTCTTCCGGCGTGCGGTGGACCTCAGCGCAAACCCGCGCCCGCGACGGCTGCTGGGAGCACACATCGTCGTTGCGGTCGCCGAGATGGAGCGCGGGACCGCCTCACGGGCGCTGGCCCACCTGGGCGTCGACCGCGGGAAGCTTGCCGGCGCAGCACGAGAGGAATTGAGCCTGGTAACAGCCTGACCGCAGTCAAGCCGTCAAGCGGCCCCGCCTGCCTAGATCTCGCTCCCCTGCATCGACCCTTCCAGCTTCTCCTCCGACTTGAAGAGCGGAGGAAACTAGCCTTCCGGCGGCAGCTCCAGCCGCCAGATCGCGCACTCCATCGAGGTGCCCGGCGGGTATTCAAGGGACTCGCTGCCCAGCATCTCGAACCCGAGCCTGGCGCAGACGGCGTTCGAGGCTCCGTTCTCGACGGCTGGGAAGGCATACACGAACCGATACCTCCCCTCGACGGCGGCCGCCTCCAAGGCCAGCGCGGCGCCGCGGGTGGCCAGGCCGCGTCCCTGGAATTCGGGGAGAACGCTCCAGCCGGTCTCCCACGCGGGTTCGTCGTGCCATGAGGTCTGCCAGTAGCCGATCCAACCCGCAGCGGTGCGCTCGGGGCCGACGGTGATGACGAAGACGCGCCCGGTCCCCGTGCCATCGATGGCCAGGTAACGCCCATGCCGTTCCAGGAGCTTCTCCTCGGACTCGGGTCCGCCGAGGTAGGTCATCATCCCCGGGTCGGCCAGCAGCCCACGCAGGAGCGGCAGGTCGTCATCGGTCCAGGATCGGAGGCTGACCTCAGGTTCCGACGGCATCGGTGTCAGACATCGGGACACGCACCCCGCGCTCGCGCGCGACCTCCAGCGCGCGCTCGTAGCCCGCGTCGGCATGGCGGATGACGCCCATCCCCGGATCGGTTGTCAGGACGCGCTCCAGCCGAGCGGCCGCTTCATTGGTGCCGTCGGCGACGACCACCATCCCGGCGTGCAGCGAGTACCCGATACCCACGCCTCCGCCGTGATGGACGCTGACCCAGGTGGCTCCGGCGGCCGTGTTGACGAGGGCGTTGAGGATCGGCCAGTCGGCGATCGCGTCCGAGCCATCGCGCATCCCCTCCGTCTCGCGGTACGGCGAAGCAACCGAGCCCGCGTCCAGGTGGTCGCGCCCGATCACGATCGGCGCCGACAGCTCGCCGGATCGGACCATCTCATTGATGCGCAGCCCGGCCTTTGCCCGTTCGCCGTAGCCGAGCCAGCAGATCCGCGCCGGCAGCCCCTGGAACGGCACCTTCTCCTCGGCCAGGCGCAGCCATCGGTGCAGTGATTCGTCCTCGGGGAAGAGGGCGGCCAGGGCCGCATCGGTCTTGAGGATGTCGTTCGGGTCGCCCGACAGGGCGGCCCATCGGAAGGGCCCCTTCCCCTCGCAGAAGAGCGGCCGGATGAAGGCCGGCACGAAGCCGGGGAAGTCAAAGGCATTCTCCACGCCTGCGTCGCGCGCGAAGTTGCGGATGTTGTTGCCGTAGTCGAAGACGACCGAGCCCGATGCCTGGAAGGCGAGCATCGCGCGCACGTGATCGGCCATGGAAGCGAGGGATCTGGTGGTGTAGGCCGCGGGGTCGCTTGCGCGGAGCGCCAGCGCCTCTGCCAGGCCGATGCCTCCCGGCACGTAGCCACCCAGCGGGTCGTGGGCGCTGGTCTGGTCCGTGACGATGTCGGGGTGCCAGCCACGGCGCACCAGCTCCGGCTCGACGTCGGCGGCATTGGCGATCAGCGCGATGGATCGTCCCTCTCCGGCGGCGCGCCAGGCGTCGACCTTCGTGATCGCCTCGTCCAGGTCGGCCGTCACCTCGTCGACGTAGCCGGCCGCGTGCCTGCGCTCCGCCCGGGCGGGGTCGACCTCGATGGCCAGCACCGCGCCACCGTTCATCGTCACCGCCAGCGGCTGCGCTCCACCCATCCCGCCGAGGCCGGCGGTCAGCGTGGCCGTCCCCTTGAGGGAGCCGTTGAAGTGCTGCCGTGCGCACTCGGCGAAGGTCTCGTAGGTCCCCTGGATGATTCCCTGGGTCGCGATGTAGATCCACGACCCAGCCGTCATCTGGCCGTACATCGTCAGTCCGGCGCGCTCCAGCTCGCGGAACTGCTCCCAGGTCGCCCAGTGGGGGACGAGCATGGCGTTGACGATCAGGACCCGCGGCGCGTCGGTCGTGGTGCGGAAGACGCCGACGGGCTTGCCGCTCTGCACGAGCAGGGTCTCGTCATTCTCGAGCCGGCGCAGCTCACGGACGATGGCGTCGAACGCCTCCCAGCTGCGCGCCGCCCGCCCCGTGCCCCCGTAGACGATCAGGTGGTCGGGGTCCTCGGCCACGTCGGGGTCGAGGTTGTTCATCAGCATCCGCAGCGCCGCCTCCTGCCCCCAGCCCTTGCAGGAGAGCTCAGTTCCGTGCGGGGCATGGACCGCACGCGGCCCTGACTTCGACGCGATGGTCGTCACGGACCGACCTCGGCGGAGAGGTCCTTGTCCTCCATCTCCCACGCGTGGTCGAGCGTGTGGAAGGCAGAGTGTCGGATCAGGAACTGCAGCGTCCACGATCGCATCGGCTTCTCGAACTCCCCGGCGTTGTAGGCGCGCATCGCCTCGACGTAGGCCTCCCGATACTCCCGCAGTCCATCCGGGGTCATCGCACCCTCTTCCGGGATCTTCAACCCAACGCCGCTAGCGAAGCTCTCGCTCTCCTGGCGGATGACGTGGCTGATGATCCGATCGCGGTCGCGTCCTCCGCCGCGCGGGCCCTTGCGCATGACCGGCGAGACGCGCGCCGCAACGCCGTCGAAGTACGCCCAGGCTGCCCGCAGCAGCGTGATCGCGAGGTCGAACGCAGCTTCGCTCATCGGCCCATGCTCGGTCGAGGAGGGGGAGAACGAGATGCCCCAGAAGTCGGTCGAGCCCGTGCCGACCCGGTCCTCCACGATCGCGAGCGGCCCGGCGGCGTCGAACTCGGGCGACATGCCAGCGAGGGCCGCGATCGGCCGATATCGGTCCCGATAGGACTCGAGCGTCTCCAGCGCGATCGCTGCGGTCTTCGCGCCGCGGCTCCAACCGGGCCAGTCGAGGCTGAAGGCCACCGACCGCTTGTCCTTGGTCCCGTGTTCGATGACCGTGCGGACAGGCATGGCCCAGTATTGCATGGGCGAATTCGGTCGAGGCACTGGCAGGGAGGTAGCAGCGATGGGACGCAGACTGGGCCGGCCGGGAGACGCGGCTCCCTTCGTGGTGGACGATGAATGGACCTCCGCGCTGCCGTTCGAGCGACTCCCCAAGGGGATCATCCACCTGCCGCTCGAGTGCGTCATGTACGTGCCCTCGACGCAGGGTGACCGGGTGATCAGCGCCGAGGAGTTCGCGGCTCGGCGCGACGAGGCGGCGGACATCCTCTCATCGCTGTTCGGCGGCTGTCGGGAGTCACTCGCCACCGGGCGCTACCGTGGCAAGGATGGCGAGATCGTGGCGGAGGAGGTCGCCGTGCTGACCGGCTTCGGCGACGCCGATGACTACGAGCGCAAGCGCAAGGAGTTCCTCGCCTGGCTCATCGACAAGCGCGACGAGTGGGGCCAGGAGACGCTCGGCTTCGAGTTCGAAGGCGACCTCTGGTACCTGTGAGCGCCGTGGACCGCCCGATGTGGACCTGCCCCGACTGCGGCCGGCAGTTCCATACCCCCAACGGCTGGCATTCGTGCATGGCGCGCATCGGGGTTGAAGAGCACCTGGCGGGCAAGCCTCCTGGGGTGGTGGATGCCTACCGGGCGTTCGAGGCGATGGTCCGAGAAATCGGGCCGATCACGGTCGAGCCGCTGAAGAGCCGCATTGCATTCAAGACACGGACCACGTTTGCCGGCGCAACGTTCACTAAGTCGAAGCTGCGCGCCGGATTCGTTCTCGCGCGGCGCCTCGACGATCCACGGCTGAACGTTGAGTCCTTTGGTGGTCGGCACGTCCACACCATGGCGGTGAGCGACCCTACGCAGCTGACGGACGACTGCCGCGACTGGCTGGCAGAGGCCTACGCGCTCGGCAGCCGAGGTGCGGGGCGGCGGGGGAGCCTCTAACTCACCTTCGTCAGCAGGAAGGCTGCCGCGAAGCCGAAGGCCGTGGCCAGCCCGATCAAGCTGCCACCGTCGGCATACGCTTCCGGGATCATGGTGTCGGCCAGCATGGTCAGGATCGCGCCGGCGGCGAACGCCTGGATGAGCGGGACGGCAGCGGAGCCCATCTCGCCCAACAGCCCGTATCCGAGGGCCTCGGCAAGTCCGGAGACCAGCGCGACGCCCAGCCACAGGCCGATGATCCATATCGGCCGATGCCCCTCCTGCTTCAGGTCCCTGGCCGCCGACAGCCCCTCCGGCACATTCGAGAGGAACACGGCGGCAAGAAACGGAAAGCCGACGCCGGTCCCCGCGAGCAGCGTCGATCCGAGCACGACCGATTCCGGGATCCCGTCCAGGAGGGCACCGAGCACGATGGCCTGTCCGTTGCCACCCGCCTTGGCCATGCGCTTTCCACGCCGCCCCCCACCCCGGCGATGGATGACCTGGTCCCCGGCGAAGAAGACAAGCGCGCCGGCGGCGAGGCCAGCAGCGACCGGAAG
>JALYNS010000154.1 GCA_030773035.1 Chloroflexota bacterium | reverse complement strand
GCCATGACCGATCCGGCCGCACGGCCGGCGCGCGAGGTCACGGTCCTCATCGGCGGGGACGAGATGCGGCGCATCGACGAGGCGGCGCAGGGCATCGGCCTCGCCCCCGATGCGTTGATGGAGAGCGCCGGCGCGGCAGTCGTGGAGCTGGCGCTGGCTGAGCTGGCGAGCATCTCCGAACCTGCCGCGGGTCCCGGCGGGGCGCTTGCTCCGCCGCCACTGACGGTCGTCCTGTGCGGGCCCGGCAACAACGGCGGCGACGGCTTCGTCGCTGCCCGCCGGCTGGCGGCAGCGGGCCGGCCCGTGACGGTGGTGCTGGTCGGCGACCCGGCGCGGATCAGCGGGTCGGCGACGATGCATAACTGGGCCGTCCTGCAGGCGATGGCCTCGGCCGGGTCGCTCACCCTGTTCGTGGCCCCGACCCCGCAGCTGCTTCTCCAGCTCCGCGCGCGCCTCTCACCGGCCAGCCTGCTGATCGATGCGCTGCTCGGAAGCGGCGCGTCAGGCCCGCTGCGCGAGCCGATCTCCAGCGCGGTCGACCTGCTCAACGCCATCGTCACCCACGCGAGCGCCGCCGGCCGGCCCTGCCGCGTGCTGGCGATCGACACGCCAACCCTGATCGACCTGACCGATGGGTCGCATTCGGATCCGGCGGTGGCAGCGGATCTCACGGTGACCTTCCATCGTGCCAAGGCAGGGTTCGCGCTCGACCCCGACGCGCGCCGGCTGGCCGGGCGCTATTACGTGGCACCCATCGGCATCCCGCTGGAGGCCGAGGAGGGGATCGTCCCGCCCGACGGGGAATACCCGCCGGCGCGCATCACCCAGGTGAACTGGCAGGAGCCGGCGAGCAGCTAGGAGCTGCTCCCCGGCTTAATGAGTGGCTCGCCGTGGAGGCAGGCGGGACACTCATCGGCGGTCCACGAGCCGATCTCGATCCTCCCCAGTGCCGCGATCGGGCAGCCGATCTCAACCGGCCCGGTCGAGCGGTCCACGATCACCGCCGCGGCCAGCGGCTCTGCCCCCGCGGCGCGGACCGCGCGGACCGTCTCGGCCAGCGAGGCGCCGGTGGTCAGGATGTCGTCGACCAGCACCACCCGCTCGTCGGTGTCGACCGGCCACCCGCGGCGCAGCCCGCGTGCTCCTCGCTCCATCGGCTCCGCGAAGACTCCGCGCACGGTTCGGCCCAGCGATCCTTCCAGCTGGCGCGCCGTCTCGAAGGCGAGCAGCGCACCACCGGTGGTCGGCCCGACCACGAGGGTCGGATCGTGGCCGATCAGAGTCCCGGCCAGGCGACGCCCGATCTCGACCGCCAGGGCGGGGTACTGGAGCACCGCGAACTTCTCGAGGTATCGATCCGAGTGCCGACCGCTCTTGAGGAGGAAGTGCCCGTGGCGCAGGGCCGCCGCCGCCTCGAACAGCTCCTCGACGCTGGCCCCCGTCAGCCCGGTGCCGCGCGGCAGGGTGCCGGACGATTCGGCGGCCGGCAGCGGCTCCATGGGCCTATTCGTAGACGGCGGTGAAGTCGACCGCCGGGTAGCGCTCGCTGAGCGCATCGGTGACCCATTGCAGGACGTCGGTCGGGTCGTAGACGTCAGCGATGGTTCGCGCGTCAGTGACGGTCAGCCCGACGCGGTGCGGCTCCTCGTTGAGCGCCGTGCCATTTGGCATGTCGGAGAGGTCCAGGCTGGTCTCGAAGCGTCCGTCCGAGCGGAGGATGAGCGTGTCGTTCTCCTCGTCGAGCAGGACCAGGTCGCCGGTTCGCTTCAGCACCTCCTCCGCATTGGCGGAGAACTCGCGCAGCACCTGTTTCTGCTGGTCACCGATCTGGGTCCGATACGCATCGGCCAGCTGCCAGAGGCGCTGGGCGGCGAGCGTCTCCTGCTGGTCCGTTGGCAGGCCGGCCTGCCAATCCTCGTCGTGAACCTCCTCGGCAACGACCTCTTCGTGCTCGGCCAGCTTGTCGGCCGGAATGAGGTGGTTGACGGGGTCGCGCGAGGCCTCCACGAACCAGGAGAGGATGTCCGCCGGGTTGTAGAGCTCGATCACCTCGCTCACCGCGTCGACCGTCTGCTCCTCGTCGTACCACTCGCTGTCAGCCGGGTCCTGGTAGGTGAGCCGCGTGGTCCAGACCTCGTCGACCGGATCGAAGGTGAGGTAGTCCTGCTCGTCATCGACGAGCTTGAGGGGGCCGATCTCCCGCAGCCGCTCGCGGTTGGCGTCGAGGAAGCGACGCAGCTGCTCGGTCGCCTCGTAGATGAAGTCGCGTCGCTCCAGCTCGGCCTCCTCGGCCAGCTCGCGCAGGGCGGCGATGCGCGGCGCGTTCACTGCTTGTACACGAGGTCCGGCCCCATCCGCTCGCGCAGAAAGATGATGTGCTGCCGATCGAAGATCGACTCCGCCAGGCGGTGGCCGAATCCGCGCGCCGACGCGTCGGCATAGAGGCGGTCGAGGGTGGCGTAGTTCGGCAGGTCCAGGATCACCACGTTGCTCCATTCTGACCCCTCGGTCACGTTGAACCAGCCGATGAAGCGGATCCCGAACTCCTCCTCGTAGCGGCGCGCCGTCCGCGGGACGTACCGGCGCATCCCGAACTTGAAGATCCCGTCGCGTCCCTTGCGCACGTTGAAGAAGGTCATCATCAGCGGCACTACGCCGTCTCCTCGTGGTCAGGCCCGCTGTCCGGCGTGGCTTCCTCCGGCGTGGCTTCCTCCGGCGTTTCGGTGGTGACGACTCGGGTCGGGGGACGGGCCACGCCAACGCTGCGCCCACGTCCACGACGACGATCGGCGAAGAAGACGCGCAGGAGGAATACGCTGGTCATGCTGATGAAGAAGAGCAGGAACATGTCGATGCAGAGGAGCACGACCAGCACCCAGACCGGCCAGTTGAAGGTGAAGAGGCCAACCGGGATGAGGAGCAGGATGCCGGCGAAGAGGATCGCCTGCCAGACGAAACAACCGAAGCCTGGCCCTTCATTCGGATCGAGTTCCTCGTTCGTTCGGATCGACATCCATCGCTCGCTGCGGGTGGGCGGTGCGCATGGTCCCACATCCGACGCGCCATCGCTCCGTTGCGTGCGGAGCGTCAGACGGTGGCGTTGAGCCCGTCGCGGTAGGTGACCCGTCCGCCGGCGATGGTGAGGCGCACCACTCCCGGCAGCTCCATCCCGAGCAGCGGCGTGTTCGACGAGGCCGATGCCAGCTCGCGTGGCTCCACGCGCCAGCGAGCGGCAGGCTCGAAGACGACGAGGTCTGCCTGCGCACCAGGCTCGAGCGTTCGCGCCTCGCCGATCAGCGCGGCCGGTCGGGTGGCGAGAGCCCCGACCAACACAGCGAGCGTCAGGCGCCCGGACTCCACGGCCGCCAATCCCAGCGACAGGGCGGTCTCCAGCCCGATCATCCCCGGGGCGGCGGCGCCGAACTCGACGCTCTTGCGCTCGCGCGGGTGTGGGGCGTGGTCGGTCGCAATCGCGTCGATCGCTCCATCGGCGACGCCCGCAAGCAGCTCGAGCGCGTCGGCACGCGACGGGAGGGGCGGATTGACCCGGCACGACGCGTCGTAGGCGAGGGCGGCGTCGAGCGCCAGAGGACCCGGCTCTTCCCACGAGAACCGGCGATCCCCGGTGACCCAGGCATCGGTCAGGGCAAGGTGGTGAGGTGTGACATCACAGGTCACCTTGACGCCACGCGCCTTCGCCCTCCTGATCGCATCGAGCGCAGCCGCCGTCGACAGGTGGGTGAAATGGACCCAGCCGCCGGTCTCTTCGGCCAGCGCGATGTCGCGCTCGACAATCGAGAGCTCCGCAGATGGTGGCCAGCCGCTGAGGCCCAGGCGGGTGGCGGTCTGGCCAGCACGCATCACAGCGCCCGCTGCCAGGGTCGCGTCCTCGGCATGCTCGATGAGCGGCAGACCCAGTGGGGCGAGGCCGGCGAGAAGCTTGCGCGCCATCGGCTCCGAGGCGACCGCCGCACCGTCGTCGCTCACCCCGACGATGCCCATCGAGGCCAGCTCCGCAACCTCGGTCATCAGCTCCCCAGCGCGCCCGCGGGTGGCAGCCGCGACAACTCGCACCCCGCAGGCCGCTCCGCGTGCCCGGCCGAGCACCATCGCCACGCGTGCCGGCTCGTCGACGGGTGGATCCGTGTTCGGCATCGCACAGATCGTGGTGAAGCCGCCGTGAGCGGCCGCCCGGGCGCCGCTCTCGATCGTCTCGGCGCGCTCCATGCCCGGTTCGCGGAGATGGACGTGCAGATCGCAGAAGCCCGGCGCCACCACCAGACCGTTCGCATTCACATGCTCAATGTCGGGTGGGACAGCGCCCGGGTCAGCCACCCGACCGTCGACGATCGCGAGGTCGCCGACACGGTCCGTGCCTGACGCCGGATCGACGATTCGAACCCCGCTCAGGAGCACGGCTGCCGGCGGGCCGTCGAGCGACCCGAATCGGCTCATTGGGCGAGCAGCGAGAGGACCGCCATGCGGATCGGGACGCCGTTGGCGACCTGGGTGCCGATCAGGCTCCGGGCGCTGTCGGCGACTTCCGCGGTGATCTCGACACCCTCGTTGGTGGGGCCAGGATGCAGGAGCGGAGCGCCCGGAC
>JALYNS010000153.1 GCA_030773035.1 Chloroflexota bacterium | reverse complement strand
CGACACGGCTGCGAAAGCGGAGGCCGGCCACCTCGACCGCGTGGCCGCCAAGCGACGTGCCGGCGGCCAGGGCCGCGACTCCGCGCCCGATCGGGTTGCCGCCGGCAGCGCGCAGCGCGCTGAGGCTGAGCCGATGGATGCGCTCGGAGTCAATTCGGAAGAGGAGCGGCCGGACGGCGCGATAGGCGGCGAGGCGCCAGGGCATCAGTCGTCGTGGGCGCGAGGAAAGGCCATCTCGGTGGGGCGCAGGAGCGGCAGCGGGTCTCCGTCGGCGTTGTTCTCGACGCCCGGGGCGGCCATGAATTCGTGCCAGACCTCTGCACCGGAGGCCGGCGGATCGTCGAGCTCCTTGAGTGCCACGATCCCCTCGAAGCGGATCACGCCGGTCTCGCCGACATCGGTCTCAAAGTCGTCCTCGTACTCCTCGGCGACCTCGATGGCGTGCCCGAGGGCGGTCTCCTCATCCTCGCCGTCGACCAGCACCACGCGGTCCTCGATCATGATCGGCGCGCCGTCGACCAGGTAGGCGTAACGGAGCTGGACGCTGAACCAGCCGCTGGGGTCGACGACCGGGTCGAGGGTGGGCTCCTCGACGGTCACGCCGGGGGTGGCTCCTGGCCCATCACCGTCTGCGACTGCTCGCGCAGGAACTGCATCACGTAGTACGGCCCCAGTCCGCTCTTGCCGGACGAGCCCGACCCCTTCCAGCCGCCGAAGCTCTGGATCCCCGGCCACGCCCCGGTGGTGGCGCCGGAGCGCCGGTTGACGTACGTCACTCCGGCTTGGATGGTGTCCAGGAAGAGGCGGATCTGCTCGTCGTCATGGCTGAAGATACCCG
The DNA here is from genome assembly GCA_030773035.1 of Chloroflexota bacterium. Taxonomy (GTDB): domain Bacteria; phylum Chloroflexota; class Limnocylindria; order QHBO01; family QHBO01; genus CF-167. The sequence goes on along the minus strand of JALYNS010000153.1, from coordinate 3,210 downwards.
CCGTCAGGCCGTACGGTGTGTCGTTGGCGAGCCGCAGCGCCTCGTCGAGCGAGTCGACCTCGCCGACCACGATGAACGGCACGAACAGCTCGTCGCGGAAGAGTCGGTGGCTGGTCGGCAGGCCGCTCACCACCGTCGGGGTCGGGAAGTAGCCGCGCTCGGTGTCGGCGTCGTGGAGCACCTCGCCGCCGACCTCGATCCGGCCTCCGTCGCGGCTCGCCTCGGCGACTGCATCGGTGAACTTGCGCAGCGAGCGCTCGTTGATGACCGGCCCCATCCAGTTCTCGCGGCGGGTCGGATCCCCAACCCGGATCTTCCGAGCCTTCTCGACTAGCAGGTCGATGAAGGGACGGACCACGGGTCGCTCGACGTAGACCCGGCTGTTGGCGCTGCACTTCTGTCCGTCGTACCCGAACGCGGAGCGCATGACCCCCTCGGCCGCCTCGTCGAGGTCCGCCGAGGCGGTCACGATCGATGGGTTCTTGCCGCCCATCTCGGTGATGATCGGGCGCGGATACTCCTTGGTGAAGCCGCTGTACAGCCGCATCCCGACCTCGTAGCTGCCGGTGAAGACCATGCCGTCGAGGCCGGGGTTCTGCTCCAGCTCGGCGCCGACCGTGTCGCCCGGGCCGGTGACGAGGTTGAAGACCCCCGGCGCGATGCCTGCGTCGCGCAGCGCCTCGCAGAACTTGTAGGCCATCAGCGGGGCATCGGAGCTGGGCTTGATCACGACCGTATTGCCGGCGATCAGCGCTCCGGCGGCCGGGCCGCCCGCCAGCGCCATCGGGAAGTTGAAGGGGCTGATGACGCCCCAGACACCATGCGGCTTGAGGATCGAGCGCGTGTGCTCGGCCGGCGAGAGCGAGCCCATCGGCTGCACGAAGCCGTTCGCCTTCTCCATCCCGTCGCTGTAGTAGCGCAGCAGGTCGGCCGTCTCTTCAACGTCGCCGAGCGCCTCGAGCCGGTTCTTGCCGACCTCGAAGGCCATCAGCGCGGCGTAGTCGAACTGCCGCTCGCTGATCAGGTCGGCGGCGTGCCGGATCAGCTCCAGGCGCTTGCGCCAGCCGAGGTCGCGCCAGGCCGGGAAGGCGGCTCGGGCCGCCGCGATCGCGTCGCGGACGTCCTCGCGGGTGCCGACGGGGAATCGCGATACGACGATCTCGGAGTCGATCGGCGAGCGATCCTCGAACTCGGTAGCGCCACGTCGCTCCTCCGCGCCGATGAGCATCGGGTAGGAGCGCCCGAGCTCGCCGCGCACCCGCTCGACGGCAGCGTCAAAGGACGCCTGCAGCTCCTCGTTATCCGCCGACAGGGTGGCGTAGGTGATCTTCATGCGGGGTGTGGTGGTGGCCATCGATGCTGGAAGCCTCGTGCTGATATCGGCCAGGGCGGCGAGTGGCTTGGCCGGTGTCCCGCAAAGTAGTGACATTCGCGCCGACGCTGGTCATTATGGCATTCCACCGGTTCGGCCCCGCGGCGGCGCTCCCGCGAACGCCAGGGACTCCCTCCCACGGTGACGGGCACGGGGCGGCCGAGGAGAACGAGGAGAGGCCCATGCTCCCGAAGCCCGGCAACCCCATCCACCCAGGCCGGCCAGCTGCGTGGCTGGCAGCGGCGCTCAGCCTTGCCGTGCTGCTGGCCGCCTGCGCCGCGCCGGCGCCCAGCGCGACGCCAACACCCGTTGCGTCAGCAACTGTCTCCGAGAGTACCGAGGCGAGCCCCTCACTGGAGCCGTCGCCGAGCGCAACCCCGCCGGCGCCCGTCGGTCAGACCTGCGTGGACGACCCGCCGTTCGACCCGACCACCGGCTGGACTCGCTTTGAGTCGGACAGCGGCTACAGCTTCCTCTACCCCGAGAGCTGGGTCGATGCCACCGGCGATTTCACGGACGATCTCAGCAACCGCATGAGCCCCGAGCTGATCGACGAGGTCGTGGTGCCCGACCCACTGGTCCTCGACCTCGTCCGCGAGCCGAACGACGAGCCGGTCTTTGGTCCGGTCTTCTCCGTCCTCCATCTCGACGGTGTCACTTCCGACACGGACGAGCTCTTCGAGCAGGAGCTGGCCTGGAACCAGACCCAGACCGCGCTCGGCTTCACCGAGCTGCTGATCCCGCGCGTCGAGGAGTGCATTGACGGACAGCCGGCGCTTGGCTTCGTTGCGGACTGGGGCGGACCAATCATCGGGATGTTCATCTGGGAACGAGAAGGCGCGGTCTACCAGGCGTGGATCTCCAGCGAGGAGCTGAACGACGTCGACATCGCCGGCGGGATCTTTGCCAGCTGGGAATGGGGCGAGCCTGGCAACGGTGGCCCCGTCGGGTCGGGCGCCATCGCCGGCGCGGTGATGAGCCTGGACACGGCAGAGACGTTCGCGGAGGTGGTTGCGGCCAGCACATTCTCAGTCGGCGCTCCGCGGATCTACATGATCTATGAGCTCGAGGAGGGATCCCTCGGCACGGTGACCATCACCTGGCGGGAGGACGGCGAGCCCCTCTTCCCCGCCCGCACATTTGACTGGACCGAGACCACCGCCTTCGCCTGGGCCTGGATCACCCCGGCCCCAGGCGGCTTCGCGCCAGGCAGCTTCGACGTGGTGATCGACTTCGCGGGCGACAGCGTGACGGTCCCGTTCGTCATCGAGTGACAGGCCGGCGGGAATGCCAAAGGCCAGGCTCCGGGGGGAGAAGAGCCTGGCCTTCGACGGCCCGATCATAGATGGCGTCTTTGGCTGCCGCAAGGAGATTTCCGCACCCGATGCAGCAGGTTCCCGAGTGGCAGTGAACCCCTGCGCGGGCCGCCCCGACGCTCCGTCGGTCAGCGCTTGGCGATGTGATAGAGCCCCAGCTTCAGGGTGAGTGAGAGCGGATGCGGGGCCATCAGGAAGGCGCGCCCACGGTCGCCGTAGAGGCGCGGCAGGAGCTCCATGGCCGTCGTCGAATCCGAGATGTCCAGCCTGGTGTGGACGACCTTGATCTTGAAGCCATGACGCAGCCACCAGCCGGTTCGGCGCTGCGTGGCATCGAACGCATGGGCCACCACCTCGGGCTCGAGCAGGCTGGCGACCTGGTCCCGCCCGTAGTAGCCGATCACGATCAGCCGCCCGCCCTGGCGCAGCACGCGCAGCAGCTCGGCGATCGCAGGCAGGGAGGCGTCGTCGGGCTCGATCAGCCCGCACAGCACCACGTCGACCGCACCATCGCGCAAGGGC
>JALYNS010000152.1 GCA_030773035.1 Chloroflexota bacterium | reverse complement strand
GGCTGGAGCAGGTGAAGGGACCAACCTCGGTTGCCGTGCTGGGAGTCTCGATGGGGGGAGCCGCCGCCATCAATGAAGCCACCTCAGACACGCGCGTCACGGCGGTGATCCTCGACTCGACGCACGCCACCCTGGCGAACGCCCTGCAGGCGCGCCTCGACCGCGACGGCTACCCGCTCGGCATGCCGGGGGCGTGGTCGATCCTGCTCGGGGGCCTGCTGCGCACCGGCGAGGACATGAGCTCGGCCGACCCTCTCCAGGCCGTCGCCCGCTACGGGGAGCGGCCGGTGCTGTTCGTCGCCGCGGGGAGCGACCGCGCTATCGGTCCGAACGACGCGGCCGAGCTCCTGGCAGCGGCGCAGGAGGGCGGCGCACGCACCGAGATGGAGACCTGCGCGGCCGCAGGGCACACGATGTCGATCACCACCTGCTCCGCCGAGTATGGAGGTTGGCTCCTCGGCTTCCTTGGGCGCGTCCTGCCTCACGCCAGCTGATGCGACGCCTCGCGCACCTGGCAGCCTTCACCGTGGCCATGGCCCTGGTCGCGTGCGGCGCGACACCGAGCCCGAGCGACGCGCCGACCTGCCCGACGTCGGCGCCGAGCGCCGAGGGGGCCACCGCCATCCTGGCGGATGCCCGGCGAGCGGTGGTGGCGACCAACCTCGGATCGTTCACCATCCAGCTGCAGCCCGACGGTGCACCGATCGCCACGGCCAACTTCGTCGCACTCGCGCGATGTGGCTTCTACGCCCAGATCAGCTTCCACCGGGTCCTTGCCGGCTTCGTCGCGCAGGCGGGCGACCCTCAGACGAGGTCGAATCACGGGGACTTCTCCGGCGTTGGCGCGGGCGGGCCCGGCTACGAGTTCGAGGTCGAGTTCCCGACCGTCGGGGAGGCGTACGAGCAGTACACCGTGGCAATGGCGAACTCGATGCAGTACGACCCCGTGACCGGCGAGATCACCGGCGGCACGGACACCAACGGCAGCCAGTTCTTCATCGACCTGGAGAGCCTGGCGGGGCGGTTGCGCCCCTACTACACCATCATCGGCAAGGTGGTGGAGGGAACCGAGGTGGTGGATGCGATCGGTGCCGTTGCCGTCAACGACCCGAGCCGGGGTGTGCCGCTGGAACCGGTGATCATCGAGTCGGTAACCGTTGAAAACGGTGGTTGAGCGAGCTCCATCGGCCTCAAAAGCGCTTCGGAATGTAAACGATTCTTAGTCCTCAGCCGTTGACCCAAAGCCGACCTCTCGGGTATCCTTTCGGTGCTGTTCGCACAGCGATTCACCACTGATCGCAAGGCCATGGGTAGGTTTGGGTAAGGGTAGAGCGGGAAACCGCTCGTGAAAGATGCCCTTGCGGTTAGCGAATCCGGCAGCAAAGGAAGGCCCCTCTTCGGAGGGGCCTTCTCCTGTGTCTGGACCGCCTACGGGCTGCGTCGCACCGGTGGGGTCTTGCAGTAGAGCGGTTTGACGCTGCAGCCCCGCTCGTCCATTTGCCGGGCTGTCGTGCGCACGTCCTTCAGCTGCTTCGCGGAGAGGTGGATGATCTCGGTCAGTACCAGGGTCTCCCGCTCCGGGTCGTTGATGGCGCTGACCTTCACGATTCCCACCCCGGGCGCGTGGAACTTGCGCTGGTGGGCGTTGCCCGAGTCGAGCGGGCTGGTCTCGTCAGTCACAAGCACGTCGTCGAAGCAGCCAGCGCCAGTGCACGTCCTCAGGCCAGTCTCGAAGACCTTCGCGCAGTCGAGGAATTCGATCCGCGGCACGGATCCCTGCAGGTACCTGGGCCTGTCCTTGCGAGGATTCGCGAGCATGTGGATCCCGGCCTGGGCATCCTGGAGCCCGGCAAACCAGGTGCTCGGCGCGCCGATCCTGACGCCATCCTGGTACTCCTCCGGGTACTCCCCCAGGTTCCAGACGTTACCGGCGTCATCCTGGGCGTAGAACGAGAGTTCCAGCTCCGCCAGCACGCTCTCGCTGATGTCGCGGTCCATGACGACCCGCGACGTGACGCCGTTGATCACCTTGGTCAAGTCCGTCACGGTAGACACGACGCGATGGGCGGTGAGCCCGCCTCCACGGTCGGCCTGGCCCTTCAGGACCAGCCGCGTCCCCGGGACCATAGGCAGGTACGGGTTGTCGATGGTGGTTGGGTCCGAGAAGCTGCCCGGATCGAAGGTGACGGCCGGATCGCAGGGCTGAGCTCCCTGAGCGGGGGTCCCACCGACACCGATGCTGGTGGCGAGCAGAAGCAGCGCGCTGACGGCGCCCGGCAGGGCGGGACGGACAGCCGATGTGCGGAACATTCAGGACTCCCAGCTCAAGAGACTCTCGACGGCCGCCGGCTGTGCCCCGCACGGCGACTGGACGAATGTGGCTTGGCTGCTCTTCCTAGGCGTTGGCCGTCGAATCCTCGAGCGGACGCTGACCCCGGGGCCGTCCGAAGCGCAGGTAGAGGGAAGGCACGACGAACAGGTTCAGGAGGGTCGATGTCACGAGGCCGCCCAGGATGACGACGGCGAGCGGGTGCTCGATCTCGTGGCCCGGGATGCTACCGGCGATCACCAGCGGCACCAGCGCAAGTCCGGTCGCAAGGGCGGTCATCAGGATCGGGGAGAGTCGCTCCCGCGCTCCGCGTATGACGAGTGCCTGGCCGAAGGTCTCCCCCTCGTAGCGCTCGAGGTGTTGGAAGTGGTTGACCATCATGATCCCGTTCCGCGCCGCGATGCCGAGCACCGTGAAGAAGCCGACCAGTGAGCCCAGCGAGATGACCCCCCCACCGAGGTAGGCCGCGAGCACACCGCCCACCAGAGCCGAGGGGAGGGTCAGGAAGGAGAGGATGGCCAGGCGGGTGCTGCCGTAGGACGCCTGGAGCAGAAGGAACACGCCAATCGCGGCAACGATACCGAAGAGCAACAGGCGGCCCTGCGCAGCCTGCCGTTCCTGGTACTCACCGAGCATCTCGGCGTGGTGCTCGAGCGGGAAGTTGATCTGGGCGAGAGCTCGCTCGACGTCCTGCACCACGGCCCCGAGGTCCCGTCCGCTCACGTTGGCGTCGACGTCGATGCGCCTCGACAGGCCCTCGTGGCCGATGCTGTTCGGAGTCGCGGCAACGCGCACGTCGGCCACGTCACCGAGGCGGACCTGTTCGCCGCTGGGCGTGTCGATGAGAAGCTGCTCGATGCTGGTCAGGCTCTGCCGGGTCTCGGGAGTGCTCCACACCTGGACGTCGTATGCCTTTCCCTGGTAGAAGATGTCGCCAACCTCCTCCCCCGCGATCAGGACGCCGGCCGCCCTGCGGACGTCGCCGGGCTTGAGCCCGTACTGCTGCGCGGTGGCAAGGTCAACGCGCACCTCCACCTGTGGGATCTCGACCAGGTCGAGCGCCGTATGCAGGTCGATGATGCCTTCGATCCCGCCAAGGGCCGCCTCCACTTCCACTGCCTTGGCGCGGAGCACGTCGAGGTCCGGACCGTAGATGCGGATGACGATGGCATCGCTTGATCCGGTGAGGACCTCCCTGATCCGCTCCTTGAGGTACGTCTGCACATCGCGACGGATCCCCGGATAGCCCGCGACTACCTCCTGCACGGAGGCCAAGGTGGCGTCGTAGTCGACGTCGGGCGATACGCTGATCCAGTTCTCTCCAAAATAGATGCCGTACACCTCATCGGCCAGGGTGGCCTGACCGATGTGCGACCCGCAGTTTTGGACGCCCGGAATGGATCGCAGCTCGATGCAGGCTCGAGTCGAGATTCGCACCTCTTCTTCTCGGGAGGTGCTGGGCTCGGTGACCCAGTGCATCAGGAAGTCGCGCTCCTTGAAATCGGGGAGCAGCGACTGCCCGAGCTGCGGATAGACGACCGCACCGGCAATGGCGATGATGCCCACGGCCAGATACGCCGGGCGCGCGGTGACGATGATCCGTGACAGGAGGGCCTGGTAGGCCCCCTGCAGCCAGCGTGCGAGCGGCGACTCGTGCCGATCAATCGGCGCGTTGCGCAGCAGGATCAGGGCCATCGCCGGCGTGACGGTCAGTGCCACCAGCAGCGAGGCGAGCACCGCCAGCCCATAGGAGATCACGAGCGGCTGGAAGAAGGCGCCCGACAGGCCCTCGATGAAGAAGACCGGCGTGACAGCCACGACATCGATCAGCGTCGCGTAGATGATCGCGCTGCGCACCTCGAGCGAGGACTCGAGGATGATCGAGGCGGTGGACTTCGTGCTCTTCTCCCGGCGATGCTGACGAATGCGCCGCACGATGTTCTCGATATCGATGATGGCGTCGTCCACCACGACCCCGACGGAGATGACAAGTCCCGCCAGCACCATGGTGTTGATCGTCGCGCCACGGAAGGACAGGACGAGCGCCGCCGCCGTCAGGGAGAGCGGGATGGCGACGAGGCTGATCAGCGCGGTGCGCCAGTCGAAGAGGAAACCGACGAGGACGAGGAAGACGAGCAGGCTGCCCAGCAGCAGGGCGTTGGTGAGGTTGCCGAGCGCCGCCTCGATGAACGTCGCCGGCCGGAAGATGGTCGTGTCGATGTCGATGCCGGTGAGGCCCGGCCGAAGCGCGTCGATGGCGTCCTCAACTCCCCGTGTCACCTCCAGGGTGTTGGCCCAGGGAAACTTCTCGACGATGAGCATCAGGCCGGGACCGTCGTTGATGACGGCGTCACCGAGCAACGCCTGGTGGTCGGTCACGAGCTCGGCGACATCGCTGAGACGCACCACCTGCCCATTCGGACCTTCCATGGTCGCGTTCTTGAGGTCATCGGGGGTGATGACCGAGGAGACGTGGGCGATGGTCAGACGCTGCGTGGGGGTATCGATGAAGCCGCCGGTGCCGATCACATTCGAACCCGAGAAACGCAGGATCCCCTCGTCCAGCGCCTGGGCGGTGGCCTCCATGACATCGTCAAGCGAGACACCGAAGGCCGCCAGCCGCTCAGGCACGACCTGGATCTGCCGCATCTCGAGGCGTTCGCCCCAGATGGGTACGTTCGCCACGCCGGGCACCGCCAGCAGACGGGCCCTGATGTTCCAGTAGGCAATCATCGACATGTCGATGACCGACAGCTCATCGGAGGAGAGCCCGATCTTCATGACCCGGCTGGTTGCCGACAGCGGTTGCATCATGAACGGTGGGGCCGCCCAATTCGGCAGGGTCGGCGTGATCTGAGCCACGCGCTCCTGCACCAGCTGCCGCGCCAGCAGCAGGTCGAAGCCCGGCTCGAAGATCATGTCGATCGACGACAGGCCGGGGACTGACTTCGACCGAATGATGTCGAGCCCCTGCACGCCGTTGAGCGCCTGCTCGAGCGGAATCGTGACCAGCCCCTCGACCTCCACGGCGGAAAGCCCGAGCGAGAGTGTCTGGACCTCCACACGTGGCGGAGCGAACTCGGGGAAGACGTCCACCGGCATGTCGCGCAGCTGTCCCGCGCCGAAGAACATCATCCCCGCGCCGATTCCAACGACGATGAACCGGAAGCGCAGGCTGGAGGCGACGATGCGGCGCAGGATCATGGCTGGTCGACCCCCTGCATCAGTGCCCGCCGCCCACGCCGGTCTCGGCGCCATACAGCTCGGCCGCCCCGACGGTCACAACCTTCGTGCCGGGGCTCGGGCCATCGGTGAGGACGGCGTCGCCGTCGTCGATGAAGTCGACGGTGATTGCCTGCCTGGTGAAGACCAGTGGTTGGGAAGCGATGTACGCCCACGTGTTCCCATCCGCGTCGTAGACCACGGCGGCGAAGGAGACGACGGCCCGTCGTTGCCCCGCCCGCGGCTCGTCGCGGACGGGCTCGGTATGGATCGCCAGCCGTTCCGCCGCTCGCTCGGACACGGTGATGCGAGCAAGGTCCGTCCCGTCGATCGGCTCGATCGTGACCGCGGCCTCGGGCCCCGGCTTCACGGTGGGCTGAGCACACCCGGTGACGAGCATGCCGACCACGATCAGGACGATCGTCATGCCCGGCCTGATGTGCGGCATCAGGCTGCCCCCACGGCATGAGGCTCATTCGGCTGCGCGACCTCGATCGTCTCCATCTCGGCTTCCGCCGCCGCCCCGGAGTGCAGGTAGATCACTGGGAGCAGGAACAGGGTCAGCAGCGTCGAGGTCACCAGGCCCCCCAGGATCACGACGGCCATGGGGCCGAGAATCTCGTAGCCGGGAAGATCGCCGAGCACCACGAAGGGCAGGAGGGCCAGCCCGGTGACCAGCGCGGTGGTGACGATCGGCCCAAGCCGCTCTCGGGCTGCACGCAGGATCAGGCTCGGGCTTCGTGCCTCACCCGTCTCCTGCTCGAGGCGGCGGCAATGGGAGATCAGCATGATCCCGCTCCGCGCCGTGATGGCCAGCACGGCCAGGAAGCCGACGAGCGAACCGAGCGAGAGGCCTCCGGTTGCAAACGCCGCAAGCGCGCTGCCCACGAGGGCAACCGACAGGCTCAGGAAGGCCAGCGCCGCCAGGCGCCAGCTGCCGAAGGCTGCCTGCAGCAGGAGTAGGATCCCTGCCGCGGCTGCCGCGACAAGGCCCAGCAGTCGATAGAGCTCCGCCTGCCGATCCGCCGAGTCAGTCAGGACCTCTGCGCGGTACTCAAGGGGAAACTCCAGCGTCTGCAGGCCGCTTTCGACGTCGCGCAGCACCGAGTCGAGGTCCCGTCCCTGTCGGCTGGCGGTGACGTCCACATATCGATGGACGCGGTCGTGGTTGATGACAGACGGCGTCGTATCGATCCGCACGTCAGCCACGTCCCCAAGGCGTACCGCGCTGCCGCTGGCGGTGTCGATGAGAAGCTCACGGACACTGTCCACCCCTGTGCGGAGCTCGGGCACGCCCCAGACGACCACCTCGAAGACCTTCTGCTCCTCGAAGAGGCTACCGACTTCAATCCCCGACAGAAGTGTCGCTGCGGCTCGACGGACCTCACCCGGGTTGACCTCGTGCCGGGAGGCCGCCTCGAGGTCAACCTCGATCAACAGCGCCGCCTCCTCGATCACGGTTTCGGCGCTCGCGCCGACCACACCGTCGATCCCCGAGATGAGCTGCTCAACCTCCTCCGCCTTGCTCTGAAG
>JALYNS010000151.1 GCA_030773035.1 Chloroflexota bacterium | reverse complement strand
CGGTTTGGGCCGCGGCGAGCTCCGGCAGGTCCGGAACGGCACGCAGGGCGGGCGTGATGGCGACCCGCTCGACGCCGACGAGATGCGAGGGATCATGCCCGCTGACGATGCGGATGCCGGCAGCGTCCAGCGGCGGCGTGTAGGGGGACGGCGTGTCCAGGTCGCAGCCGTCAATCCGCGCTCCGGCGTGATGGAGGAGGAGCGCCACCCCCGCCGCTCCCGAGCCGGCGATGCCGATGAGGTGGATCCGCTCGCCGGGCCGCATCAGGCCGCCGCCGTGACCTCGTCGAGAGCCAGGCCCAGGGCGGCCAGGGCCGCCGCCGCCTTGTTCCCCTCGCGATCGTGGGCAAAGGCGTGCTGCTCAACCCGCGCCGGATGGCCGCGGCGCGCCACGCCCACGAAGTGCGTCCCGAGCGGCTTCCGCTGGCTGCCACCCTCCGGGCCGGCAATGCCGGTGACGCTGAGGCCCACCTCGGTCTCGAAGCGATGCGCCGCCCCGACCGCCAGTGCGGCGGCGACCTCCTCCGACACCGCACCATGGGCCTCGATCAGCTCGTGCGGAACGCCAAGCCCCACCTCCTTGGCGAGGTTCGAGTAGCAGATCACGCCGCCGGCGTAGTAGTCGCTCGCACCCGGGGTCATGGTGATGGCATGCCCGATCAGCCCGCCGGTGGACGATTCGGCGGTCGCCATCCGCCAGTCGCGGGCTCGCAGCGCGACGCCCAACGACGCCGCGGCGCGTGCCAGATCGGCTTCGCTGGGTGGGCTCATCGGTAGTTGATGAACTGCAGCGCCACCGCGTAGTCGAGCCCGCGCAGGTGCGTGATCACGCCCTGCAGCTCGTCCTTGCTCTTGCCGATCACCCGGACCGCGTCGCCCTGGATGGTCGGCTTCACCTTCGGAAAGCGCTCGCGGACCATCTTGGCGATCTCCTTGGCCTGTTCGGAGGTGAGGCCGCGTTGCAGGCCGATCAGCTGCCGGATGGTGCCTCCGGAGGCTGGCTCGAGCTTGCCCCACTCGAAGACCTTCAACGACAGCCCGCGGCGCACCGCCTTGGTCTGCAGCAGGTCCTTGACCGAGCCCGCCCGGAACTCATCGTCGGCGTGCAGCGTGATCTCGGTCTTGCCCAGCTCCAGCGAGACCTTCGAGCCCTTGAAGTCGTAGCGGGTGGCCACCTCGCGGCGCACCTGGTCGAGGGCGTTGACCAGCTCCTGCTGGTCGAAGTCGCTCACCACGTCGAACGATGAATCGGCCATCCTGCCCTCCTGCTGCCTCCCGCTCCCCTATCTTGGCCGCTCCCGCCCGCCCGCGTGCGCCGGCCGCGCCTAGGGAACGCGCGAGGGAGTCGGACTGGCTCCCGACACCACCGTGATCGTGCGCCGCACCTTCGCGCTGTCACGACCAGTGAGTGGGTCGTTGGCCACCAGCGTGATGAGGTTGGCGCCGGGGACGAGCTCCACCGTGACGCTGAACGCACCCTGCGCATCGGCGGTGGTGCTCGGGTTCTGACGCAGGTCCTCCGTGGTCACCGTCGAGTTGGGCTCGGTCACCCCGCGGATGGTGTACTCGTGGCTGGTGTAGCTATCCACGTCCCCCGCCGGATCCGTGATGCGGAGCTCGGGAATGCCGGTGAAGATGACGATCTCGGCGACCACGTAGACCACAAGAGCAATGACCATCAAGGTCAGGATGACGGCCACCACGGCGCCGGAGCTGACGACGAATGGACGTCCCTGGCGCTCGGCGATGGGGCGCGGCCGCATCGGGCCTACCGGGCGGTCGACGGCTGATCCGGACTCGATGCGGTACAGGTCGACCAGGTACTCGGGATCCAGCCCCAGGTAGAGGCCATAGTTCCGCAGGAAGCCCCTGGTGTAGACCGCGGGTGGCAGGTCGCGGTAGTCGCCTCGCTCCAGCGACGACAGGTAGTGCACCCGGATCTTGGTATCGCGCTCGACGCGGGCCAGGTCGATGAACTTCGCCTCCCGCGCGGTGCGGAGCACCTCGCCGAGCTTGGTCGGCTCCCGCTCCGTCACTCCCCGTCCTCGTCCGGACCGATCTCGCCTCCCCAGCC
>JALYNS010000150.1 GCA_030773035.1 Chloroflexota bacterium | reverse complement strand
CCTCCACGCCGCGCTCGCGCAGGGCGGAGACGAGCCGCGGGTCGATCCCCTCCGGCCACGGCGCGTACCGAGGCGGGAGCGCCTCCAGCACCCGGTGCGCCGCGACGAGCGGCTGCAGGGCGGAGTCGGCGAGAAGCGCCTCGATGGCGTCGGTGGGGTTGGTCGGCCGGCCGGTCAGCATGATGCGCCCTAAAATAGCACGCGTGTTCGATTTGGAGAGTGCATCTCGAGCATCGCCGCGCCCGCGACAGCTCGGCTGTCGCGTCGGCGGGCGCTAGGGTTCCGCCTGCTGATTCGCCCCACGCCAATCCATCCGCGGACCAGCATGTGCGTGGGTACTTCGCCGTCAATGTCTGACGATCGGGTTGTTGCCGTTCGCCATCAATGAGCGGACCATCGGTCCACGACCACCAGACACTCTCGCCCAGCGATCCGCAACCGCTTGATCGGAAGCATGACGGCCTTGATGCTGATCCTCGCCGCGAGCAGCGGGCTCATCTTTGCAGTGATCCTGGGCGCCATCGGGTCGGTCGACCACCGGACCGAGACCGTCCAGCAGATGGCCGAGATCGACAAGAGGCTGCGCCTGGCCATCCTCGGGCAAGAGACGTTCCTCCTCGACTTCGCCCTCACCGGCTCAGACCGCGCACTGGTCGAGTTCGACGCTGCTGCTGAGGAGGAATTCAGCGCCTACATCCAACTCGCGCAGTTTGCTGCCGGCGACCGCGAGGTGGCTGGCGCCTCAACGAATGTCCGCACGCGGATGACGGTGTGGCGGGAGACCTGGGCCGAGCCCTTCCTGCGGTCGGGCATCTCCGATCCGGCCGGTCTGGAAGCGGCTCTTCAGGCGGGAGACCGTTTCTTCCTTCCAGTGGAGGATGCCCTCACCAGCCTGGACCAGGTAATCGCGCGGCGGTTCGACGCCACGAGTGCCGACCTGTCAGGCCCCGTCAGCAGCCTCATGTCGATCCTGGTTCCACTGAGCGTTGGGCTGTTCCTCGTCCTGGCAGTCGGCGGCGCTTGGCTGATCCAATCAATCAGCGGTCCGCTGCAACGGCTCAACCGAACCGCCGAGGCAATCGTTTCCGGCGGGGAAGCGACCTTCATCGCTGAGCAAGACGACGAGATCGGCGGGCTGGCCATCGCACTCGAGCGGCTGCGCGTCGACGCCCAGGAACGCTATCGAGATGCTCGCGTCGAAGCGGAGACCGCGGCCACTTTCAACCAGCTGGCCGAGCTCACATCCTTCGCGAACGACGAAGCGACCCTGGTGGAGGCTGCCACGCGAGTCCTCGAACGGATCGCCCCGTCTCCGCGCGGTGAGGTCTCGCTGCTGAACAACTCCACCAACAAGCTGGTGGTCAGTGCCTCCTGGGGGGACGGCGGCCGCGAGGTAGGCAGCACCGCAGACGTTGATCGCATCGATCGCTGTCCGGGAATCCGCCGAGCCACCGCATACGTCGCCGACGACCTCAGCGATGACCTGACGGTGCGATGCCCGGTGCATCCCGCGCTTTCGGGAACCGTGGTCTGCCTGCCCATGCCGGCCCTGGGGGCCTTTGTCGGCGTGATCCACCTCGAACGCTCCGCAGCCAACAGTTTCGATCCGCTGACGGTGCAGAGCGCCGCACGCACGGCCGAGCAGGTGGCGCTGGCGATCGCCAATGCGCGGCTGATGAAGACGATGGAGGGCCTGGCCATGACCGACCCGCTGACCGGCCTGCACAACGCCCGCTTCTTCGACGCCTATCTCGAGAATCAGTACGTCCTCGCGGAGCGAGAGCAAGAACCGATCGGGCTGATCATGCTGGATGTCGACAACTTCAAGAAATTCAATGACAACTACGGTCATCCGGCGGGCGACGAGGCGCTGCGGACGGTGTCACGCGCCATGCGCAGCACGATCCGAGCCGCTGACGTGGTTGCCCGCTACGGCGGCGAGGAGTTCATCGTCGCCCTGCATCGCGCGAAGCTGGACGACGTCAAGGTCATCGCCGAGAAGCTGCGTGTCGCCGTCGAGCAGGCCGTCGTGGAGATTGGTCCCGGCCGGTATGGACGGCTGACGATCTCGCTCGGCGTCGTCTCCACCGACGTGCATCACGTCGATCAGAAGCGGCTCGTCTCGCTTGCCGACGCCGCGCTCTACCGAGCCAAGGCTGGCGGTCGGAATCGGGTAGAGATCGCTCCGGTCGGAACCGATGAGCTGAGTGCGGCCATCCTGCGGCGCGGCCCGACGACGGTCGCGGGGCCCGTGGTGTTGGCGATCAAGCCCCGGACAAGCGGCTCGCCCCGACGCATTCGTGTCGCGAAGTCGCGGGCTGCCGAGGGGTAACCCGCTACCGATCCACGAGCGTGGCGGGCATCCGAGGTAGGCGCCGTACCGCGCGAGCGCGACGTTCGCCGCCACCACCTCCTGAGCCGAGATGGCTTCCCGATCCGGGCATCCACGGTGACCGGCCCGCTCGTCGCCACTCGCCGCCAGCGCTGACCGCGCCCAGGCGCTGTGGATAACTCTGGCGCCAACGCCTTGCACGGTGGAAAAGTTGCGGGCTAGACTGGCCGGCAGATGACCAGCCTCGAGATGCCCGCGCGCCGTTCGACGCCACCGGAGCGGCCGGTGCGAATGCGCATCCCCGCCTCGCGCGGCGGGATCGCCTGGGTTGCCGTCCTGCTGATCATCGGCACCTTTCTGGCGGTCCAGATTGGGCGGCAGGTGTACGCCAGCTGGGCGATCAGCCAGCAGGCGGATGCCATCCGCGTCGAGATTGCCGAGATGGAGGCCCTCAATGAGGCGCTGCGCCAGGAGCTTGTCTACCTGGAGAGCGAGGCCTTCCTGGCCGCCGAGGCGCGCCGTCTGCTGAACCTGGGCCTGGCGGGCGAGCAGGTGCTGATCATCCCGCCCGGCGCCGAGGCGCCCCTGCCGGCCGCGCTCGGCGCTCAGCCATCGCCCGCGAAGCCGCTGCTCGAGCAGTGGCTGGAGCTCTTCTTCGGACCGTAGCGGGGGAGGCGGGTCGCGCATGGCCGCATCAAAGGCGCCGCCCGCGACAGGTGTGTGTCGCGCTGAATTGATGGATCAGCGCACCGGCACGGTGGCCCGCAGTCTGGCGCTGATGGCGATCGTGCTGGTCAGTGGCTGCGCCGCAGCACCACTGCCGTCGGAAGCCTCGGGTGTCGCGTCGCCGAGCAGTCACATTGAGCCCAGCCCATCAGCGGCGCCCACTCAGACTCCCGCCACAACCCCGAGCCATGCACCGACGCTCGCGCCGACACCTGAGCCGCCCGCGGGACCCAGCCGCCTGGTCTTCAACGGAGATCGCGCCTCGAGCGAGGTGGCCCTGACCTTCACGGTCGGGTACCGCATGGAACCGGCGGTCGAGATCCTCGAGCTCCTGCGGGACAGCGAGATCGCGGCCACCATCTTCATGAGCGGGGTCGTGTTCGACGTGGACGAGACCCGAGCCGATGCCGAACGGGCGCTCGAGATCATCCGCGAGCGGCCGGATCTCTTCCAGCTCGGGCAACATGGATACAGTGCCACGTTCCTGACGACCCTTTCTCTGGCTGATGCCATCGAGGAGTTACGTGGCGCCGAACGAACGCTGGCCCGCTACGGGGTAACCGATCTGCGGCCCTACTTCAGCCCTGCCGGCGGCGCGCGGAACGCTGCCGTGCTGGACATGCTCGGCTCGCTCGGCTACCCCATCTCGGTGCTGTGGGACGTCGACCCGCTCGACTGGAAACCGGAGGCCGATGGAGGACCCAGCGCCGAGCAGGTCGCCGCGCGCGTCCTCGACCGCGTCCAGGGCGGCTCGATCGTGCTGCTCCACCTCGGAGGCTGGAACACCCTGCCGGCGCTGCCTGCGATCATCGACGGCCTCGCGGAGCGCGGGCTCCAGCCCGTGACCGTGTCGCAGCTTCTGACCGAGGACTGATCGTGAGCCGGATCGATTCGCCCGCCCTGCGGGGCACGCTCCTCGGCCGCCTGCTGATGGTCATCAACCCGGTCATGAAGCGCCTGCTCCGATCCCCCCTGCATTGGCCATGGAGCCGCCGGTTCGCCGTGGTCGAGTGGACCGGCCGACGCAGCGGACGCCGATACAGCACCCCGGTCGGCTACTTCAAGCAGGGTGACGAGGCATGGGTGACGACCGGCGACGCGTGGTGGAAGAACCTGGAATCCAACCCAGAGGTCCGGCTCTGGCTCGCCGGTGGAGAAGTCGCCGGCAGTGCCACGCCCGTGACCGATCCGGCGGAGTCGGCTGAACTGCATGCGGCGCTGTTCAGTGCAAGGCCTCTCTTCGCCCGGCTGGCTGGTCTCTCGGCGAGGCCGGCGCGGTCGCAGATTGCTGCGGCCATCAAGGCGGGACGTATGTTCGTCCGCATCACGTTGCAACCGTGATCAGGTTGGCCGACATCTCCACAAACCGGGCATAGCGTGCGACCGCCGCGTTGACCGCTCGCAGCTCACCCTCTTGCAGGGGCCGCTCCAGCCGAGCGTCGATGACGACCGAGCGCCGCTCAACCACCCGTCGCCACCTGGCGACCACCTGCCCGCCGAGGATCACGACGTGGATGCGGAGTCGCTCATTGCCCCCGGAGCTGATGATGCCGGCCAGGTCGAGCAGGTCCCGACTCTGGCTGTAGGCGATCACATACTCGTCGAAGCCCTGCAGGAGGTGCGCTGTGAGTGGCTCCCCGGCCGGCGCAAAGGATGCGGGGGCGAACCAGTAGGCTCGATCCGCAACGCGCGTTGAGTCGAGCTGCGAGCCTGCCAGCGCGATGCCGCGGCGCACATCGGCCACCGTCAGGCCCGACCACCAGGCGCAGTCACGCTCGGTCGCCGGCCCGTGGCTGGTGAAGTAACGCAGCGCCAACCTCGTCAGCGCCTCCTCACGTGGGATCGGATCCTGCCCCGGCACCAGCTCGTCGACGAGTGCGTAGGTCTGCTGGCGTCCCTTGAGCCCGCCGCTGCAGATGACGAGGTCCAGCTCGGCGCGCATCAGCAGGTGCCCCAGCCGCACCCCATCGACCACGATGCCGCGGCCAAGGAAGAGCGCCGAGATCTCGGGCCGCGTCAGGCGCTGCCCATCCGCGAGGGCGGCGCCTAGCAGCCTGGCGCTTGTCATGAAGAGAGCCTCGTCGAGGCCAAGGCTGCGACGGTAGTAGGCCATCTGGGCATGTACGCGCTCCGCGGTCAGGTGCTGCATCCAGCGGATGTCCGACGGGAGGACGAAATGCCAGGTCGGTCGCAGCATGTGCGTGCGCAGGATGCTGCCGTCCGCCAGCGCGCCGTCGAGCGCCGCGTCGGAGGCGCCGACGGTACGGGCTCCGATCGACCACTTGGCACCCGGGTAGTCCTGCGCCTGCATGGCGCCGAGCCACCCCACGACCCCCTCCGGCGTCGGCAGGGGAGGGCCGGACAGGTGATGGTTGTGGAGCCGATGCTCCACGATCTCATGCGGGTTCATCGCGCGCAGCCCATCAGGAGTGGGCGATCGTAGTCTCCAGCCTCGCGACCTTGTCGAGCAGTGCGTTGATCGCGTCGTCCTGGAGTTTTAGATGGGCCTGGATCTGCTCGGCCGCGTGAAACGTTGCCTCGGCATCCTGGTAGGTCATGGCGGCGCGCTTGTCGGAGACCCGCCCGAGGATGTTCTGGCCGACCATGATGACCGACAGCAGGACCAGCTGGATGAACGTCTGGCTCACCCATTGCACGATCGACAGGAGCCCGCCTCCGATCGCCTGCGGAAGCGCGACGAGGGCGAGGATTGCAAATGCATAGGCACACCACATGGTGCCGACCGCCGTGGTCAGCAGGAGCGCGATGCTTCCATTGACGCCGCCGTGCTCGGCGGCGGTGGTGGGCGGTCCCTTTGCCCGCTCTGCGATTCGTGGGTGCGTCCGCTCCTGAAAACTGATGCGCATGCTGACCTCCGAGCGAAAATTGACCGATCGACCTCTCGACCATCATCTCGCGGCGCGCCTCGCTCTGTCTCCGGCTTTGCGACGATGTAAGCGCCGTCGCGGGTGCCGCAGCGAGTTGCCGCGGTTATCGACTCTCGGTATCCTCGGCCGGTGTTCACGTGGCGCGCCG
>JALYNS010000149.1 GCA_030773035.1 Chloroflexota bacterium | reverse complement strand
ACTTGGTGGCCTGCTCGCTCCCGACCGGCAGGTAGCTGACCATAACGTCAACCTCGCGCTCGCGGAGGATGTTGACGATGTCGGCCGTCGGACCCGGCGCCTTCTCGATGATCTTCGAGAGGTACTTGCCGAGCCCGTCGTGGGTCATGCCCCGCTCCACCGGAACATTGAGCTGCGGCACGGCCGCGAAGGTGAACGTGTTGTTCGGTTCGGTGAAGATCGCCTCCGACAGGTCCTTGCCGACCTTGTTCCTGTCGACGTCGAACGCGGCCACGAACTCGATGTCGCGAACGCGGTACCCGCCCAGGTTGACGTGCATCAGGCCGGGGACGTGGTCCGCGTCCTTGGTCTTGGCGTAGTAGTGGCGGCCCTGAACCAGGCTCGAGGCGCAGTTGCCGACCCCCACGATCGCCACCCGGATCTTGCCGTCGCCGGGCCGGTGCCCGTTCTTGCCGTTGCTGTTCGCCACGATTGCTAACTCTCCTGCGTCGCTTCGACCTGCCGTCGGACGTGCCAGATCCGTTGGACGGTGGTGGCCGCCGACAGGGCGGCGATGATCCCGAGGGCGCCGATGAGACCGATCTCAAGGCCCATCCCGGCCAACCCGATGCCGGCCACGATGAGGACGAGCCGCTCTGTCCGAGGAGCGAGCCCGATGGACGCCGTGAGCCCGATCGCCTCCGCCTTGGCCCGCGTGTAGCTGACCATGAAGGAGCCGCACAGGGCGCCCAGCGCGAGGAGCACCGGCCAGACCGGGTCGCTTGTGGCGCTCAGGAGGTACACGACGATGCCGGCGTAGAGAATCGCTTCTGCCGCGCGGTCGAGGGTGGAGTCGAGGAAGCTGCCGAAGGCCGTGCTGCCGCCCGTGGCGCGCGCCAGGGCCCCGTCGACGGCGTCGAGCAGCGACCCGGCGACCAGCACCACCGCGCCGATCAGGAGCTGCCCGATGGCGATCAGGCCGGCCGCCGCGACCACGATGCAGAACCCCGCTACGGTGACGCGGTTGGCGGTGATCCCGAACCGTTGGGCCAGGCGCACGAGGGGGGCAAGGAAGGCGCGACCCGCCTCCTTCAGCCGGTTGGAGAGCAGCGAGCCGCCGCGCGGTAGCTCGCCGGCGCTCGGATGGCTAGCCGACATCGGGCACCTCGGATGCGCCGCCGGGCCGCGTCATGCCGATTCCCGACGTCCCGCCGATGAGCCGTGCCTCGGCCTCGTGGAGCTCCTCGAATGCGGCGGTGCGCAGGCGGCAGATCACCTCGCGGCCCTGCCGCTGCGTTTCGACCAGGTCGGCCAGGCGGAGGATGCGGAGATGCCAGCTGATCAGCGGCTGGGACAGGACGACGCGCGCCGACAGCTCGTTGACGGGCATCGGGCCGAACTCGGCGAGCAGGCTGATCACGCGCAGCCGGGTCGCGTCGCCCAGCGCGCGGTACAGGGTTCTGAGTCGGTGCAGGTCACGCTCGGCGCGGGTCTCGGGAGCAAGGGTCATTGCGTAGCGCTTCTTTATCAAATGCGGGTTGATATAAGCGGAGGCTTATGATATTGGGAGGTTCGCAGGGCGTCAAGGGGTCCTTTCGGGCCCGTGCTAGACTGCCGCGCAGCGCGGCCCGCCGCGATCGAGGAGGTGTGACCCTGACGAGTTCCACGCCCGACGCGCTGTGGGCCTCCAAGTCGCTTCGCCAGCTCAGGCCGGCTTCCGTCGTGTGCGAAGGGATCACCCGCGGCAGCCGGGGACAGCGCCTGCTCGATGACCTGGAGATGGTCGTTGGTGTGGGCTCCCGGCTGCTGGTCGCCTCGCGACCTGAGGAATCGGCGCCGATGCTGCTGCGGGTGCTCGCCGGCCTGGCGCGTGCCAGCGCAGGGACGGTTCGGGTGGCCGGCGTGACCCGCGGGGACTACTCCTCGGCAGGCTGGGCTCGTCGCGTCGGATACGTTGGGCCGGAGGCCGGCATCTACCCCTGGATGACGCCGCGCGAGGTGCTCGACCTGGCCGGTCGCATCGCAGAATACGATCCCGCCGAGCGCCAGCACCGTGTCGACACCATGGCGGACCACTATCGGTTCGGGGCGCAGCTTGACGAGCCGGTCCAGCGCGGAGGCGTGGCGTTGGGGGAGCGCGTCGCGCTGGCGGCGGCGATGCTGACCGACCCCGAGGTGCTGCTGCTCAACGAGCCGCTGCGATCGGTCGATTCCCAGGAACGGGGCCGGCTGCTTGCCATCCCCGGCCAGCGCCGGACGATCCTGATCACGAGTCGCTCCCCCGCCAGCGAAGCCGGCCTGGTGAACCAGGTCGCGTTTCTGCGGGACGGCCGGCTGCTGGTGCATTCCCCGGTGAAGGAGCTGGATGCACGCGGCCTGACCCTCTCGCAACGCGGGATCGAGGCGCTTGCCGGGGTGATCACGATCAAGGCAGCGCGCGCCGCCGGGTCGGGTCGATGACTCGCCTGCGCACGCTGACCGGCATGGCGCTGCGCGAGATGTGGATCAGCTTCCGGCTGATTGGCGTGCTCGGGCTGCCGCTGCTCGGCGGCCTGCTGGCGATCGCCGTCCCTGCCGACCTCGCTGGGGTCACCGCCGTCGGTGGCACTGCCTTCTGGTTCGCGGTGGGAGCCTGTGTGGCGATCGTGATCGCATCGGGGCTTGCCGCCGGCACGATCGCCCACGAGCGTCGCCGCGGCACGATGGCCTGGATGGCTGTGCGCGCCGTCCCGCGTGCGGCGGTCCTCGCGTCGTGGTTCGTGGCCTTTGGCCTCCTCCTCGCGGCGGGGATCGTGCTTGGCTCGATCGGCGCATGGCTGACGGCCGTTGCGCGGGCCGAAGCGGCGCCCGATATGGTCCCGTTCGCCGCGGCGGTTGGGGCAACGCTCGGTGCGGCGCTTACCAGCCTTGCGGCTGGCCTGCTGATCGGGACACTCCTTCCCATGGTCCCGGCCACGGTCGTCGCCGTCGCCGTGGGCACGGGCCTGCTGGCCGCTGCCATCCAGACGGCGCCCGGCGGGCTGCCGAGCCCGATCGGCGGAATCGGGCTGCTGGCCCACCTGGATGGGGCGAGCCGCCCGGTCGGGGATGCACTGCAATCGGCCGGCGCCGCCCTCGCCGCCACCGCGATCCTGCTGGTCCTCGCCGGCGTGGCCCTTGAGCGCCGCGACCTGTGACGGCGGTCGGCCTGGGGCGGTCCCCGGCGAGCGCATGGGGGATCCTGGTGGTGGCCTCGCTCGGCGTCTTCCTGGGCGGCGCGGAGCTGATGGTGGTCGCCATCGCGCTCCCCTCGATCGTGGCCGATTTCGGCGGCTGGGGAGACCTGGCCCACGCCAGCTGGATCGTGAACGCCTATCTGCTGGCCTATGTCGTGGCGATGCCGCTGGCCGGGCGGGCGGCAGACCTGTGGGGCGCTCGGCGCCTCTACCTCGTTGCGCTGGTGCTGTTCTGCGTCGGCAGCCTGGGCGCTGGCCTGTCGCGCTTTGGCGGCCCGCAGGCCGGGCTCGACTTGCTGATCACTGCCAGGGTGGTCCAGGGGTTCGGCGGCGGGGCCCTGGTCCCGCTCTCGATGGCGCTCGCCAGCCACCTCTTCACGGGCAGATCGCGCGCCGCGGCGCTCGGGCTCGAAGGCGCGGCCACCTTCGTCGGGATGGCGGTCGGGCCGGCCTATGGGGCGTGGGTGCTGCTGAACGTGTCGCTGCCGATCCCCGGGCTCGATCTGAGTGGCTGGCAGTGGATCTTCTTCCTCAACGTGCCGGCCGGGATCCTCACCCTGCTGCTGCTCTACGTGGTGGCGGGCGGGGTCGAAACGCCGCGGGCCCGGGGCGGGATCGACCTGGGCGGCGGGCTGCTCGTGGCGCTGACGCTGGTCGTCGGGGTCGGGGCGCTCTCGCTGGCCGGACAGCGCGGCTGGGGCGACGCTCTGATCCTGGTCGGGCTGGCCGCGGCTGTGCTGCTCGGCATCGGCTTCGTCCTCCGCGAGCTGCGGCAGGCGGCCCCGCTGATCGACCCGCGCCTCTTTGGGGACGTGCGATTCGCCGCGTCGAACGGGGTGAGCCTGCTCACCGGCTACACCCTGGCGACCGCCATCATCGGTGGCCCGGTCTTCGTCAACCGGGTGCTGGATGCCGGCGCGGACCAATCGGCTGCGGCGCTCACCGCGCTGACCCTGGCGATCGCCGCCGGCGCGGTGTTCGGCGGCGTGGCGTCCGGCTGGGTGGGCCAGCGGCTGACCGCGGTGGCCGGGGTGGGGTTGACGGTGATCGGCCTGGCGCTTGCCTCAGGTTGGGGAGTGGACAGCGGCCTTCCGCGGCTGCAGCGCGACCTGGCGATCTTCGGGTTTGGCTTTGGGCTCACCGTCTCGCCGCGGGCGACCGCGGCGGTCGAGGCGGCAGGGGCATCGGCATACGGCGTGGCCAGCGCGATGCTGCAGGTCACCCGCACGATCGGGATGAGCGTCGGCCTGGCGCTGCTGACCAGCATCGGGCAGAACCGCATCGACGAGCTGAACGAGCTGGTCAACGACCCCGTGCGACGTGACGCGCTGGTGACCACGCTAGGCCATCCCGAGTTCGTGGGGGTCGATCCGCGGGGCAGCCTGGCGCTGGTCGACCTGCTCGAGGCCTGGTCGCGCGGCGAGGCGGCCGGCGTCCTGCGCCTTGTCTTGCAGATCGCGCTGGTGGTCGCGGCGGTCACCGTGATTCCGGCCCTGTTCGTGGAGGGCCGCCGGCGAAGGCATCGGTGGGCTAGCTCACCGGCTCGGCGACGACCACCAGCTCCCCCCAGTTGCGGTTGAATCCCTGGCTGGTCTGGAGCGTCAGCCGCTCATGGTCGGTGGCGTTGATCCAGGCGGCCCCCGGGCAGCCAGGCAGGGCGTATTGCAGCGCGAGCGGCGGATTCGGCATCGGGGCAGCACGGTCGTCCGGGCAGCTGACGTTGGCATGCACCTCGGTGACTACGTAGCGGAGCACCGCGCCGTCCGACATGAGGATCTTGACCTCGGCGCCGAGCATCACGTTCCAGAGGCGTTTGAAGAGGTTCTGGAGCGCGTGGGCGACGAGGTAGGTGTTGGCGTTGCGGCCCGGCTCGGAGCTCTGGTACAGGATGTAGGCCGCGTCGGTGGGCAGCGCGGACCCATCGCCCTGCTTGGCGTGCTTCACCGCCACGTTCAGCTCAACCGATGGGACCTCGATCTGGACCGCCACCCAGTCGTCGGGGATCGGTGTGGGCGACGGCGTCGGCTCGTCGGTCGCACCCTGCGATGCGGAAGCGTCGGGGGTCTCGGAGGCGACCGCCACCGCGGATCCGTCGATTGGGGGGAGGGACGGCCCGGGCTCGTCGAGCTGGAGCTGCCCGACCACGATCAGCGCGACGCCCACCAGCGCCAGCACCGCGGGCAGGACCAGGCCGGAGAGGCGCTTCATCGGCCGGAGTCTAGCAAGGGTCGCCGCGGGCGGCCTTTTCGCCACCCTGCGCGGCATCGGTCAGAGGAGGCTGGCGGCCGACGCCCGCAGGAAAGCGATGATCGGGTCCGGGAAGAGGCCGAGCAGCACCACCCCCGCGACCGACAGGCCAAGCGCGAGCACGGTGAGCGGCGATCGTTCGATCGGCGCCGGATCCGCCTCGGGCTCGCGCATGTACATGTACACGATCACGCGCAGGTAGTAGAAGGCGGCGAGCGCCGCGTTCAAGGCGATCGCGACCGCCAGCCAGGCAACGCCTGCGTCGATCGTGGCGACCATCACGTACAGCTTGGCGAAGAAGCCGACGGTGGGCGGGATGCCGGTGAGCGAGAGGAGCAGGATGGCCATCGCAGCCGCCAGCCCAGGCGCGCGCCCCGCCAGCCCCGCGAAGGCATTCAGGCCGCCGAAGCGCCGTGGGTCACGCTGCAGCATGCCGACCACGGAGAAGGCGGCGATGTTCATGACCCCGTAGCCGAGGACGTAGAAGAGGATCGCCTGGATCGCCTCGCCGCGAGCCGTCAAGTCGGCAGTGTGGGCGAAGGCGGCCAGCGCGGCGATGATGTAGCCGGTGTGGGCGATGCTCGAATAGGCGAGCATCCGCTTCACGTTGGTCTGGGCCAGGGCCACGATGTTGCCGCCGGTCATGGTCAGCACCGCCAGAACCGCCATCGCCCCGAACCAGTCCGCGCCGCTCGCCCCCAACCCCTCGGCGAAGAGGCGCACGAGGAGCGCGAAGGCGCCAAGCTTGGGGCCGACCGACAGGAAGCCGGTGATCGGCGTCGGGGCGCCCTGGTAGGCGTCCGGGGTCCAGAAGTGGAACGGCACGGCGGCGGCTTTGAAGGTGGAGCCGACCGTGAGCATGGCGATCGCGACCAGGCCCGCAGCCCCGCTCTCCACCAACCCGCCGATCTCCGAGATGCGGGTCGAGCCGGTGAGGCCATAGGTCCAGCTGATCCCGAACAGGACGATGGCGCTGGCGAAGCTTCCCAGCAGGAAATACTTGAGCCCGCCCTCGTTGCTGTAGCGATCGGTCTTGGCGAAGCCGGCCAGAAGGTATGCCGGCATCACCATCAGCTCCAGCCCGATGAAGAGCGTGATCAGATCGCTCGCCGAGGCGAGCACGAACATGCCGGTCAGGCTGAAGAGAAGGATCACGTTGAACTCGCCAAGCGGCAGGCGGCGCTGGGCGAGGTATCCCGGCGCAAAGAGGGACGCCAGGATGCCGATCACCACGCTGGCGGCCTTGAAGAAGACCGACAGGTCGTCGACCCGGTAGAAGCCGGCGAAGATCGTCTGGTTCAGGCCCCAGGTCTGGTAGAGCGTGACCCCGACCACGCCCAGGCCGATCACCGTCAGCGGCGTCAGCAGCCACTTGTGCTCGCGTCGCAGGAAGAGGTCGACGGTGAGCACCAGCAGCACCAGCACCGTCAGGGCCAGCTCGGGCAGGAGGGCAGCCAGGTCTTCGGTCATCGCTGTGTCACTACCACGGCAGGAATCCCGTCAGCCCCGGCGACGCGTTGACCGCGTCGAGGATGCGCTGCACCGGCGCGGAGATGGCGTCCAGCACCGGGCCGGGGAAGACCCCCAGCCCCACCACCAGCAGGATCAGCGGCGCGAGCGAGAGCCATTCGTTGCGACTCATGTCGGTCAGCGACGGCCAGGCGCGCCGCATCCAGTCCGACGGGACGGCGAAGAAGACGCGCTGGAACATCCACAGCATGTAGACCGCGCTGATGATCACCACCAGCATCGTGGCGGCGGCCACCCAGGCGGAGTACTGGAACGAGCCGAGCACCACCAGGAACTCGCCGATGAATCCCGACAGCCCGGGCAGCCCGATGCTGGCGAAGGTGAAGAGGCCAAAGATCGCCGCGTAGCGCGGCAGGCGCGCGTTGAGGCCACCCATGTGCGCGATGGCGCGATCGTGGGTGCGCTCGTAGATCACCCCGACGAGCAGGAAGAGGGCCCCCGTCGTCACCCCGTGGCTGATCATCTGGAAGACGGCGCCCTGCAGGCCCTGCTCGTTGAAGACGAAGGCGCCGAGCAT
>JALYNS010000148.1 GCA_030773035.1 Chloroflexota bacterium | reverse complement strand
GTTATCGCCCGCGTCGGCCCGTGCCGCCGCATGCCACCAGGAGAACCCATTGCGCAACCGGATCAAATTCGCCCTCATCGCGGCCCTGACCCTCATTGCGTCGCAGCTCGCGGTGATTCCGGTTGGTGCGGCCGCTCCACAGAAGGTGGTCATCATCGTCGGCCCGACGGGGGCGCAGACGACCGGCTACCGCACCAGGGGCGACGAGATCGCCGTCACCGCCGAGGCCGCGGGCGCGACCGTGGTCAAGGTCTACTCTCCCGCGGCGACCTGGGCCAATGTGAAAGCCGCCGTCAACGGCGCCAACATCGTCGTCTACCTGGGCCACGGCAACGGGTACCCCAACCCCTACGGCAGCAGCGAGCTCACCGACCGCCACAATGGCTGGGGCCTCAACCGAACGACTTCCGGCGGCGACACCGACAACTGGTCGACCACGATGGTGTACTGCGGCGAGAAGGCCCTTCTCGGGACGCTCACCTCGGGAAGCGCCGCGCAATGGGGCTACTGCGGCGGCAGCACCAACACCGACGGAATCACCCCCGCGGCAAACTGGGTGATGATCTATTCCAACGCCTGCTATGCCCCGGGTCGGAGCGAAGGCCCCAGTGTCGATGTCCCAGCCACGGAATCGGTGGCCCTGCAGCGCGTGCGCAACTACAGCTACCCCGGCCTGTTGCTCGGTGGCGGCGCCTTCTTCGCGACCGACATGGGCGGCGGCGCCTCGCAGTTGGTCGATACGATCCTGCGCAACCCCAACATGGCCTTCGGCGCCATCGCGGAGAATGCCCACGGGTATGAGCTGTACGCGCAGCGCCACTTCGCGCACCCCGATCTGTCGGGCAGGCGCATCTGGATCCAGAACACGGGCACCCCGAGCAGCGGCGACTACAAATTCGCCTATGCCGGTCGCCCCGCCCTGACCCCATCGGGCGCGACCGTCGCGTACACGGAGCCGATTCCCCCGCCCATCCCGCCGCAGCCAGGCAGCACGGCATTCAATCCCCCTGCCCAGGTCCTGTTCCAGAAGGGGACCCACACCGGGTACACGTTCAACAGCGCGGGGGCCGTCACGGGCACCAAGAGCTTCACGCTCGCCAACAGTTCGGGCGCGGCCACCAGCCTCCGCTCCACGGTCCCGAACCAGTCCGGCAGCTGGCTATACGTCACCAATGGCGTGTGGGCCGGCTACTGGGTCCGTGAAACTGCAGCCTTCTACCTCCAGTCGCAGCCCATCAGCTACCCAGCGACGTTCAGCGCGACCTTCTCGCCGGCCGCGTCGCTCATCTTCAAGAAGGGCACGCACACCGCGTACCAGTTCGGCGCCGGCGGTGTCATGACCGCCCAGAAGACCTACACGCTGACGGGCAACTCGGGGGCCAGCACGAGCCAGCGGTCGGGGATCACGAACCAGTTCGGGGCGTGGTTCTACGTCACCAATGGCGTGTGGGCCGGCTACTGGGTGCGCGGCTCGGCGTTCGTCTACCTCGCCGGGGGCTGACCTCCAGCGGATCCTTCGACCTGCAAAGACGGGCCATACGTACCATGGTCCGGAGCGGATCAGGTCACTATGGTGAGGATTGATGCGGTCGCCGCCCTGCGATGACCGCAGCCCAAACCGCACCTGGTCGAGCAGCGTGATCCGTCGATTCCTGGCCCTGTGGACATTGCTGGCGCTCTTCGTCGGCGCCGTGTCGGTGCCCGCTTCCGTGCTCGGCGCCGGGCCGGCGCCTACCGACATCCCCCCGCTCCGAAGCGACGGCCCGGTCGTCCTCCCGGATGGACGCGTGCTGCCGGTGAAGCCGGCCTGGGTCCAGGAGAGATCGGTCCAGGCCGAGATGCTCGCTGTTCATGCTGGAGAGCGGTTCGCGTTCGTACCCGGTGACCGGCCGCAGTCATTCAGCGCGTTGAACGCACCGACCCCGGCCGCGCCCGCCACCCTGGCCGCGCCCGCCACCCTGCCGAACGGGATGCGAAAAGAGATCCTCGGCTTCCTGCCGTACTGGTTGCTCGACGCTGGCTCGCTCCCGTCGATGCAGTATCAGCTCGTCACCACCATCGCCTACTTCGGCGTGGCGGCGCGGTCGGACGGCAGCCTCGCCACCACCAGCGGCGGCGCGGTCACCCCGGGCTGGAGCGGCTGGAATTCGAGCGCCATGACCGGCGTCATCAACGCGGCGCACGCGCGCGCCGTGCGCGTGGTCCTGACCGTGACCATGCATGCGTGGGGCGGTGGGGCTGAGCAGGCGGCACTCCTGGCCAGCGCAACGGCTCGCGGACGCCTGGTGGGCGCCGTCGTCACGGCCGTCCGCGACCGAGCCGCAGACGGCGTCAACCTCGACTTCGAGCCGGTCGCCACTCCGCAGCGCGACCAGTACACCAGCTTCGTCAGACAGCTGAAGGCGGCCCTCGTTGCCGCGGGCGTCGGCTCGTACCTGACGGTCGACACGACCGGTGGCGCGGCTACCTGGGCGAGCGGCTACGACCTGGCCGGGTTGACCGCCTCCGGCGCTGCCGACGCGCTCTTCGTGATGGGCTACGACTACAGCTGGTCGGGGTCAGCACGCGCCGGCGCGGTTGCGCCAATGGACTCGCCCTACATCCTGGATCTCGCCGAGTCGGTGGATGACTACCTGTCCGTCGCGCCCGCGGGCAAGATCATCTGGGGCGTGCCGTACTACGGGCGCACCTGGCAGACCACCACGGGCGATCTCAACTCCCCGACCCGCCCGGGTGCGTCCGGAGCCTCCAGGGCCCACTCCTACGACGCCGCCCGCAGCCTGGCCGCGACGCACGGCCGTCGCTGGGACGACGTGGGCAAGGTCCCGTGGTTCCGCTATTACGACTCCCCGGCCGCCACCTGGGTGGAGGGCTACTACGACGACGCGGCCTCGCTGGCGGCGAAGTACGACATGGTCAACCAGAAGGGGCTGGCGGGCACCGGCATGTGGACCCTCCTGATGGACCAGGGCGACAGCGCGCTGTGGAGCCTGCTCGCCAGCAAGTTCG
>JALYNS010000147.1 GCA_030773035.1 Chloroflexota bacterium | reverse complement strand
TCCTGGTGCCCTACTGGGCGATCCGCACCGCAGCGATCATGCCTGTAGGGCGACGATCAGGTTTGCCGGTCCGCCGACGATTATCCTTGCCGGTTTTGCCGAGCGCGGGCGGACAATTCGGGAAGCTATCTTGGCATGGTGTGTTCCTCAAGTAGTTGTCGCGGCGCGTCGATGACGGGTGGCTCGTGCGGGTCGACAGCGGTGACCGGGTCGGCGGCACGCTGGAGAGCGGCGCGGCGGCGGTAACTGGTCCCGTTCATCTCGAGGATGGAAGCGTGGTGCACGAGGCGGTCAATGGCCGCGACCGTCATGGCGGGGTCGGGAAAGACTTGATCCCAGGCCGAGAAGGGCTGGTTGGCGGTGATCATCAAGCTGTGCCGCTCGTAGCGGTGGCTGATCAGCTCGAACAGCACCGAGGTCTCGGCCTGATCCTTGCGCACATAGGACAGATCATCGAGGACGATCAGGTCGAACTTGTCCAGCTTGTCGAGCGTGGCGGCGAGACCGAGGTCACGGCGCGCGGTCTGGAGGCGCTGGACCATGTCGGTGGTCCGGGTGAACAGCACCCGGTAGCCGTTGTCGACGAGTGCGCTGCCGAGGGCGGCGGCGATGTGGCTTTTGCCGGTGCCGCTCGGGCCGAAAGCCAGGATGGTGGCACCGGTCCGGATCCAATGGTCGCCGCTGGCGAGGGCTAGGACATGCGCCTTGCGGAGCCCTGCTGCAGCATTGAAGTCGAAGGTGGCGAAGGTTTTGCCGGGCGGCAGCCCGGACTCGGCCTGGTGCCGCTGGATGCGGCGCTGTGCCCGCTCGGCGACCTCGAGCTCCAGCAGGGTGCCGAGCAGGCGGGCGGCGGGCCAGCCTTCGCGATCGGCGACAGTGACGTAATGCTGCCAGTGGCGCGCGATGCTGGGCAAGCGCAGGGCGGTGAGCAGACCGGGCAGGACCGTGGTGTCGACTGTGTCGGTCATGACAGCACCGCCATGCGGCCGGCGTGGCCGAGCAAGGCGTCATAGGCGGCGAGGTCCGGGGGATCGATGGGTACAAGGACGGCCGTCGGCGTTGTCGGGGCCAGATCGCTGGTCAGCCCGGCGAGGTCCGGCAAGTGGCCGGCATCGAGCAGCACGGTGAGGCGCTGCGCCAGGGCGGCCTCGCAGGCGCCGCGGGCCGCGAGATCAAGCAGCCCGACCATGAGTCGGCAGGCACTGGCCTCCGGCAGGGTGCCGTCGATGGCCTGCCAGGCACGCCGATATTCAGCGCGCGGGAACAGAGCCTCCCGGTAGGCGAGATGGCGCAGGGCCTGCGGCTTGCGGCGCAGGCTGGCGATGACATGGTGGTAGTCGATGACCTGAGCGCGCCTGGGGCCGAGGGCACGCACGCGCGGTAGCTCGGCGACGCGATCGGAGCCGAGGAACCCTTCCAGCCGGTCGTCGTAGAGATGCACCCTGAGACGATGACCGATCAGGCGCGACGGCACGCTGTAGAGAACCTTGTCGACGGTGATGGTGGCGTTGCGGGTCACCGCGACGGTCAGCTCGGTGAAGTCGGTGGTGCGCCGAACGGGCAGCGGCCGCAGAACCGTAACCTCGGCCATGACCCGGGCGCGGCGGCGGGCATTGTGGCGGTCGACGACGAGCGCCACGAACCGGCGGTAGTCGGCGAGGCTATCGAAGTCCCGGCTGCCGCGGCGCTCGAGGGCCTGATCGAGCCGACGCTTGAGGTGCCCATGGGCGGCCTCGATCGTGCCGTTCTCGTGCGCCTCGCCGCGATTGTTGCGGCTCGGACGCATGCTGTAGTGGCGGCACAGCGCCTCGTAACGCTCCGTCAGGTCGGCCTGCTGGTCGACGGCCAGGTTGCGGAACGCCGCCGACAGGCTGTCGGTACGGTGCTCGCTGGGGGTACCGCCCAGCCGCCACAAGGCGTTCTGCAGCCCTTCGGCCAGGGCCGTGAAGCTCTCCCCGCCGAGGACGATCTCAGCGTGTTCCCAGCCACTGGCGGCGAGGCGGAAGTGGTAGAGGCGATGGTCGAGCGCCCTGCCGGCGATAGCGATACCGAGCTCGCCGGCGTCGGTGAAGTCCGACAGCCCCATCCGCCCCGGCGGATGCTCCTGAGGGAAGAACACCTCCTGGTCGGGGCCATGTCTGGCGCGCCAGCCGCGCACACGCCGCTCCAGCGTCCGACGCACGGCGTCCGGGACCCGCTCGCCACCGCAGCTGTCCTGCAGCTCCTCGAAGATCGTGACGGCACGCAGGCCGGGATTGGCCTCGAGCATCGGTACGACGACCTCATCCCACAGCCCGGCCAGGGGATCCGGGCGGGTACGCCAATGGCGAGGCGCTTTGCGTTGCGAGGGTAGCTTCGGGTCGCGCTCGAACTTGCGCGCCGTGCGCTCGCTCATGCCAGCCTTGGCGGCGGCGATGGCTTGGGGGTGCTGCTGACGGTAATGCATGTAGCGCTGAACCTGCTGGTCGGTGACGGGCCTGCTGGGCATCCGGGAATGATCTCTCCGCAAGGAGACCACTCCGATACTGTCCGTTCACTCGACCGGCTGCAGCCACCCTCCGGTCGGGGAGGGATCAGCGGCGCCGTCGCCTGGGTCGGCCTCCGGTCGGGGCTACGCCCCTCCCATCAGCCGACCCAGGCGCTCACACCGGCAACGGTAGTTGTCGCTGGACCGGCAATCCTAACTGACGCGCCGCATGATGAGCCGCCACCACATCGAACGATCCATCTGGGAACAGTCCTGGGCGCAACAGCCCTTCCCGCAACTCACATTAAAATCGGGCTTGAAGCGGCTAGGGTTGGGATCCAAGCCCGTCACGCGGTAACCCATCGTATGGGCCGCGCGTAGGAAACTCCCGCTGCCGAACCCCACGTCCAAAAG
>JALYNS010000146.1 GCA_030773035.1 Chloroflexota bacterium | reverse complement strand
ACCGGATGCTGGTCTCGCTCGGCCACGAGTCGAGCGCCCTGGGCGTCGCGCGGCTGTATGGCGCACTCGTCGGGCGCTTCGTGATCGACGATGCGGACGCCGCGCTGGCCCCGGCCATCGAAGCGCTTGGCATGGGGGTCAGCGTCCTGCCGACGGTGATGCGCAGCGACGAGGATCGGGCCGGACTGGCCCGGGCGCTGGTCGCGCTGGGCGAGGGTATGCTCCGCGGGTGAGCGTCCGGATCATCGTGCCGCACCGCGGCCTGGCCGCGGCGAAGACCCGCCTCGCCCCGGTCCTCGACGATGCCGAGCGCGAGGCGCTCGCCCGCCAGCTGCTGGATCGGGTGCTGGCCGTGGCCCACGCCGCATGCGGCGATGTGGTGGTGATCACGCCGTCGGCTGCGCTCGAGCCGCTCGTGGGCGCGGCCGGGGCACGGCTGGTCGTGCAGCGCGGGATGGGGCTCAACGCGGGCCTGGAGCAGGCGCGTCGCGAGGCGCTCGCCGATCAGATTGACACGCTGGTGGTGCTGCACGGAGACCTCCCCAACCTTGCGGCCGATGACATCTCCGCCCTGGTTGATGCCGTTCCCCAGCCGACCGGCGCGGCGATCGCCCCGGATCGGGCCGGGGGAGGCACCAACGGCCTGGCGCTGCGGCCCCCCGACGCGATCGCGTTCGCGTTCGGGGTTGGCTCGCTGGCCGACCACCGGGAAGCCGCCGAGGCCGCCGGCGTGCCGTTGGTCGAGGTGCATCGGCCCGGGCTGGCATTCGACCTCGATACGCCCGCCGACCTGGCCCGCTGGATCGAGCTTGGGGACGCCGCGTGATCTCGCTGATCGCCCTCCAAGGGATTCCCGAGGTCGTGCCGGGCGATGACCTGGCGGTGCTGATTGCCGCGGCGCTCGTCGCGGGGGGCATCGGCCTTGAAGGTGGAGACGTCCTGGTCGTCACCCAGAAGGTCGTCAGCAAGGCCGAGGGGCGAGTGATCGAGCTGGCATCGGTCACGCCTCGAGAGGAGGCGCGCGCGTGGGCCGAGCGCTGGGGAAAGGACGCGCGACAGGTGGAGCTGGTCCTGCAGGAGAGTGCGGAGGTGCTGCGCATGGCGCCGGGCGGGCTGATCATCTCCCGCACGCGCCACGGCTTCGTGTGCGCCAATGCCGGCGTGGACCTCTCCAACGTGGGCGGGGGAGAGGTTGCCACGCTGCTGCCGCTCGACTCAGACGCCTCGGCGCGGGAGCTCCGCGA
This sequence comes from Chloroflexota bacterium, assembly GCA_030773035.1. Classification (GTDB taxonomy): domain Bacteria; phylum Chloroflexota; class Limnocylindria; order QHBO01; family QHBO01; genus CF-167. Next base: position 1,059 of record JALYNS010000146.1, on the reverse strand, counting down.
TGGGTTGCGGGCGCTGACCGGGATCGCCGTGGGAGTGGTGATCAGCGACTCGTTCGGCCGGCCGTGGCGGAACGGCATCGTGGACGTGGCGATCGGTTGCGCCGGCGTGGAGCCGCTGATCGACCTGCGCGGCACGCCGGACGCCGACGGGCGCGTGATGCACTCGACGGTGGTCGCGGTGGCGGATGAGCTGGCATCGGCCGCGGACCTGGCCGGCGGAAAGGTCGCGCGGCAGCCGGTGGTGCTGGTGCGAGGCTGGGAGCATCAGCCGCGGGACGGCGCCGGGTCCGCGCTCGTCATGGACCGCGAGCTGGACCTCTTCCCGTAGGCGTGCGGGCCGGCCGCGCTGTCGCTGAGCGTCGCTAACGGCCAAGCACGGGCATGGTGCTTGGCGGCCGCTTGCGCTGAGCGTCGATAACGGCCACGCACCACACTCTTCTTGGCGGTTGCTTGCGCTCAGCGTCGGCCCACGCCAAGAACCGCCGGATTTCGCTCAGCGACGACCGCCTTGGCGGCGAAGTTGGCCGTTGCCGACGCTGGGTGTAAGTGGGAGGCCGGCGAAGGCGCGGCGTCCCGTGACCTACATCGGTTGCAGGAAGAGGCTCACGATGTGCGCCCCCTCGACGCGGAAGTTGGCCTCGACCCGCATGGATGGCGCGCCGGGTCGCATGACCGTCATATCGGCGATGTAGCTGGCGCCCATGCTGCGGCCGTCGTTGGCGTACATCCGGAACCCGTCGCCGGCCCGGATGAACCAGCCGCCCACCTTGTCGCGGCCGCGCAGGTTGGTGCGCTCGTCCGACCCCGGGATGCTGATTCCCATGACGGCGTTCTCGGAGAACAGCTCGGCCGCCTTCTCGCGGCGGTCGTCGTTGATCAGCTCGAGGAACAGGTCGACGGTCTCGGTGGCTCCCACGGGGGGAGTGTATAGACTCGGCCGATGGAGCGGCTTCGCCTCGGTCTGATCGGGTGGGGAACCGTGGGCGCCGCACTCGGCGAGCTCGTGCTCGTCGGACCGCTTCCGCTGCCGCTCGAGACGGTCGCGGTCAGGGACGCCGC